>NZ_JBSFJV010000009.1:60399-139227 GCF_053598235.1 Kitasatospora sp. NPDC001159 | reverse complement strand
GCCGCCGCCGGCGCCGGCGCCCGATCGCCGCCGCGGCAACCGCCGCGGCCCTGCTCCCCACCCTCTTCTCGGCCTCCGCGCGCCGCCGTCGTTCTGCCACGGTCCTCGGATCAGCCGCTCAGAACGGCCGCAGCGCCGGCTCCTTGCGCCCGCCGCCGAGCAGCCGCTCCAGCGCAACCTCTACATCGCCCCGCCAGGACAACGTGGTCCGCGCCTCCAGCCGCAGCCGCGGGTAGCGGTGGTGCGGCCGTACGGTCTTGAAGCCGACCGCGAGCAGGTGGTCGGCCGGCAGCACGCAACTGGTCGGCACCCGGCCCGCCGAGCCGAAGGCCTCGATCGCCCGCACCCCGCGCCCGAGCAGGTCCTTGGCCACCGTCTGCACCAGCACCCGGCCGAGCCCCTGCCGCTGGTAGCCCGGCAGCACTCGGCTGACCATCAGCTGAACGGCGTCCGGCGAGACCGGGCTGGTCGGGAAGGACTGCGAGCGGGGGACGTAGGCGG
The DNA here is from genome assembly GCF_053598235.1 of Kitasatospora sp. NPDC001159. Lineage (NCBI taxonomy): Bacteria > Bacillati > Actinomycetota > Actinomycetes > Kitasatosporales > Streptomycetaceae > Kitasatospora > Kitasatospora sp. NPDC001159. The sequence continues at coordinate 138,726 of NZ_JBSFJV010000009.1, read as the reverse complement.
GCGGTGCGTAGAGCACGAAACCGGCGGGCTGGTCGTCCACGTAGACGATCCGACCGCAGGAGCCCCATTCCAGCAGCACCCCGGAGATCCACCCCTCTTTCTCCAGCTCCGGCTTCCCGGACTCCACCGCCTCCTTCCCGCTGACCGGGTCCAGCTCCCAGAACACGCAGGAGCGGCAGCCGGTCGGCAGATCCACCAGGTTGTCCAGCGTCAGCGGAGCTATCCGCCGTCCCATGGCCCGCACCTCCTCCCTTTCACGGTCGAGCATTCCCCCGCGAACGCCGATGGGTGCATGTTTCACGTGAAACAGCGCTCACGTGGAACATGCACCCATCGGGTCGTTGCCCTCGGCCGGCTCAGCCCTGCGACAGCCGCAGACCGTCCTCACCCGGAGCCATGCTGTCCAGGATCCGGTTGAGGTCCTCCACCGAGCCGAACTCCAGGACCACCTTGCCCTTGCCCAGCTTGCCGCCGCGCTGCGACACCTCGACCTTGACCCTGGTGTCGAACCGGTCCGAGAGCCGGGTCGCCAGGTCGTTGAAGGCCGGGGAGATCAGCTTGCCCGCCTTGGGCGTCTGGCGCTTGGGCTTCTGCTCGGTCTTCATCAGCTCGGCGATCTCCTCGGTGGTCCGCACCGTGAGACCCTCCGCGATGATCCGCTTGGCCAGCTCCTCCTGCCGGTCCGCGGCCGGGATGCCCACCAGCGCCTTGGCGTGGCCGGCGGTCAGCACCCCGGCGGCGACCCGGCGCTGGACGGACGGCGGGAGCTTCAGCAGCCGCAGGGTGTTGGAGACGTGCGGGCGCGAGCGCCCGATCCGGTCCGCCAGCTCGACATGGGTGCAGGAGAAGTCCCGCAGCAGCTGGTCGTAGGCGGCCGCCTCCTCCAGCGGGTTCAGCTCGGCCCGGTGCAGGTTCTCCAGCAGGGCGTCCAGCAGCAGCTTGTCGTCCTCGGTGGCCCGGACGATCGCGGGAATCCGCTCCAGCCCGGCCTCCCGGGAGGCCCGCCAGCGGCGCTCGCCCATGATCAGCTCGTAGCGCTCGGACTCCACCTGACGCACCACGATCGGCTGGAGCAGCCCGACCTCCTTGATGGAGGCGACCAGCTCGGCCAGCTTGTCCGCGTCGAAGACCTCGCGCGGCTGACGCGGGTTGGGGGCGATCGAGTCCAGCGGCAGCTCGGCGAACCGGGCCCCGGCGACCTCGGCCAGCTCGGCCGCACGGTCGGCCTTCTCCCGCAGGCCCTCGGCGCCGGCCCGGGCCGCCACCGTTCCCCGGCCGGACGGCAGTACCGGCACCGCGGCCGGCGAGACCGTCCCGGCCCCGGAGGGCTCCAGCACCACCGAGGCCGGTGCGGGCGTGGCCGCTGCGGGCTGTCCTGTCGCCCCGCCTACAGCCGGCGGAGCCGACGGGAGCAGTGCCCCGAGACCCTTCCCCAGACCCCTGCGACCACTCACCGATTACCCTCCGTCGTACCGTGCTGTGCCACCGGGGCGCCGTGCCCCTGCTGGCCGTCCCGCTGCTGGCCCACCAGCGGACCGCCCTGGCCCACCGCACGCAGCGCGAGCTCGCGGGCGGCCTCCAGGTACGAGAGCGCCCCGGTCGAACCCGGGTCGTAGGTGAGCACCGTCTGCCCGTAGCTGGGCGCCTCCGAGATGCGCACCGAGCGCGGGATCGCCGTGCTCAGCACCTCGTTCTGGAAGTGGGTCCGGACCTCCTCGGCGACCTGGGCGGCCAGCCGGGTCCGGGCGTCGTACATGGTGAGCAGGATGGTCGAGACGTGCAGCGCGGGGTTGAGGTGCGCGCGCACCAGCTCGACGTTGCGCAGCAGCTGACCGAGGCCCTCCAACGCGTAGTACTCGCACTGGATCGGGATCAGCACCTCCTGGCCGGCCACCAGGGCGTTGACCGTCAGCAGGCCCAGCGAGGGCGGACAGTCGATCAGGATGTAGTCCAGTGGCTGTTCGTAGGCGGCGATCGCGCGCTGCAGCCGGCTCTCCCGGGCCACCAGCGAGACCAGCTCGATCTCGGCGCCGGCCAGGTCGATCGTCGCGGGGACGCAGAACAGTCCCTCCACGTCCACGACCGGCTGGACCACGTCGGCCAGGGGCTTGCCCTCGACCAGAACGTCGTAGATGGAGGGCACCTCGGCGTGGTGGTCGATGCCGAGCGCGGTGGAGGCGTTCCCCTGCGGGTCGAGGTCGACCACCAGGACGCGCAGTCCGTGCATCGCGAGCGAGGCGGCCATGTTCACGGTGGTGGTGGTCTTGCCCACCCCACCCTTCTGGTTGGCGACCACGATCACCCGGGTGTTGGCGGGCCGGGGCAGCCCTTCCCCCGCTCGGCCGATCGCCCGAACCGCAGCCTGGGCGGCCCGTGCGATGGGCGTGTCATCGATCTGGTCGATGGTCTCCGAGTCCTGCATGGAGGTCAGTGTTTCACGTGAAACCGGAGCGGCAACAGTCGCCGCCCGGCCGCGGCTAAGGATTCCCGAGAGCAAGGAGCGACGTTTCACGTGAAACACCATGCCCGCTATGTCGGAAATCTGACGTTGCGACACTCCGATGTCCCGACGGCAGCCCGGGCGTCACCTGAACGACGACGGGCGGACGGCTCCCCCGTTCAGGAGGGACCGTCCGCCCGCCCTCGTCCGTTTCCGGCGTCACTCGGCCTCAGCGGCCTCAGCGACATCAGCCTCAGCGGCTGCGGCGCCGCCCGCCCCGGCCGCGCTCGCCGCCCTTGGCGTTGGCGTTGGCGTTGCGGCCGGCCCGCGCCATCTTGGCCCGCCGCGTCGCGGCCTTCACACCGCCGGGGCTCTCCCCCGCCTTGACCTGGACCACCCGGGTCGAGGTCTCCAGGGTGCCCTCGCCGACCGAGATGACGCTCCACTCGACCGCGCCCAGCTTGGCCAGCCCGGAGCGCGAGTCGGCCAGCTCCTGCTCGGCGCTGTCGCCCTTGAGGGCCAGCATCTGCCCGTGCGGACGCAGCAGCGGCATCCCCCAGCCGGCCAGCCGGTCCAGCGGCGCCACCGCGCGGGCGGTCACCACGTCCACGGCGAGCTTGCCGACCATCTCCTCGGCGCGACCGCGCAGCACCGTGACGTTCTCCAGCCCCAGCTCCCGGACGACCTCCTCCAGGAAGGTGGTCCGACGCAGCAGCGGCTCCAGCAGAGTGACCGAGACGTCCGGACGGGCCAGCGCCACCGGGATGCCGGGCAGGCCGGCACCGGAGCCGACGTCGCACAGGGTGGAGCCGGTCGGCAGCAGCTCGGCCAGCACCGCGCAGTTGAGCACATGGCGGTCCCACAGCCGGGGCACCTCGCGCGGCCCGATCAGCCCGCGCCTGACACCCGCCGTGGCCAGCAGCTCGGTGTAGCGGACGGCGGCGTCGAAGCGGTCGCCGAAGACCTCCCGGGCGGCGGCCGGCGCCTCGGCCAGCACGTCCAGCTCGGGTACCTCGGCCGCCCGCCCCTCAACGTCCGGATCCACGTCCGCCCCCGGACGGCCGGCGGCCGTGTTCTCCGTGTCCATCTCGACCTCTCCGATCCCCGGATCCACCGACCCGCTCAACGCACTGTTTCACGTGAAACATCCCGGAAGGGACGACGACCCCGCCCGCACGAGGCGGACGGGGTCGCGTCCGGTGAAGCTCACCGGCCGCCGGAGCGGCCGGTCATCGACCGTCATCAGGCCGGCAGCACGACCACACACCGCTGGGGCTCTTCGCCCTCGGACTCGCTCCGCAGACCGGCGGCCGCGACCGCGTCGTGGACCACCTTGCGCTCGAAGGGCGTCATCGGCTGCAGCTTGACCTGCTCGCCGGTGCTCTTGGCCTGCTCCGCGGCCTTGGCACCGAGGGCGGCCAGTTCCTCACGCTTGCGGGCCCGGAAGCCGGCAATGTCCAGCATGAGGCGGCTGCGCTCGCCGGTCTCCCGGTGGACAGCCAACCGGGTCAGCTCCTGCAGGGCCTCCAGCACCTCGCCGTCCTGGCCGACCAGGCGCTGCAGCGCGCGGTCGTTACCGTCGCTGACGATGGAGACCAGGGCGCGGTCGCCCTCGACGTCCATGTCGATGTCACCGTCGAGGTCCGCGATGTCGAGCAGACCCTCCAGGTAGTCCGCCGCGATGTCGCCTTCCTGCTCCAGGCGGGAGATGAGGCTCTCGTCGGCGCTGGCGGCGGCCTCGGCCTCGACGGCGGAGGTGGTGCCTTCCGTCACTGATGGACTCCTTCGGAGTTGGGCCCGTCTGGCGGGCCGGGAACGAAGCTCTAGGGGGCTGCCGCAACAGGCCAGGGGCCGGTCAGGACTTCTTCTTCGGCCGCTGACCGCCACGCTTGGGCTGCTGCCGGGTGCCGGCGGGCTTGGCCGCGGTCTGCTTGGCGGCCGCCGGCTTGGCGCCGGACTCGGCCGGGGCGGCGTCGCTCGGCTGCTCGGCCTGGGCATCCTGGGCGTCCTCGGCCGCCTGCGTGCCGGCACCACCGTGCTGGCGCTGGGCCTTGGTCTGCCGACGGGGCTGCTGGCGGCTCGCCCGAACCGACTCCTCGACCACGGCGGTCGCCGAGGCCGCCTGGCTGATGGCCTCCTTGGACGGGGGCAGCAGGCCCCAGAGCGCACCCTTGATCTCCGTACCGTCCGCACGCAGCCGGCCGGCCTTCTTCAGCCGCGCCTGGCGCTCCTGGAAGGCCTTGCTGCCCGGGGTCGGGTTGTTGTGGATGACGATCAGCTGCTGGCCCATCGACCAGACGTTGGTGGTCAGCCAGTAGACCAGGACACCGACCGGGAAGTTGATGCCCATCACGGCGAACATGACCGGGAAGACGTACATCAGCATCTTCTGCTGCTGCATGAACGGCGTCTTCACCGTGAGGTCGACGTTCTTGGTCATCAGCTGGCGCTGGGTGATGAACTGCGACAGCGACATCAGGATGATCATCACCGCGGTGACGATCTTGACGCTGGTCTCACTGCTGCTGACGAAGGTCGCGGACAGCGGGGCACCGAAGATGTGCGCCTTGCCGGCGCTCACCAGCAGGTCGCCGTGGATCACCCCGATCGGCTTGCCCTTGGCGACCGAGGCCAGCACGCCGTAGAGGGCGGTGAAGAACGGGGCCTGCACGATGATGGGAAGGCAGCTGGAGAACGGGTTGGTACCCGCCTCCTTGTACAGCTTCATCATCTCTTCGGACTGGCGCTGCCGGTCGTTCTTGTAGCGCTCCTGGATGGCCTTCATCTTCGGCTGGATCGCCTGCATGGCCCGGGTCGCCTTGATCTGCTTCACGAAGAGCGGGATCAGGCAGATCCGGATGACGACGACCATCGAGGCGATGGACAGGCCCCAGGCCCAGCCACCGTCCGGATTGAAGACGTGGCTGTACAGCGAGTGGAACTGGACGATGATCCAGGACACCGCCGTGTAGAGGGGACTCAGAAAACCGAAGGTCACCGGTCAGACTCCTTGGGCATCGGGCTTCGCCACCGGCTCCGGCTCGGCGGTCCCGCTCTTGGGGCTCAGCAGATCGCGCAGCCGCCGGTGCCACACCGGGTGCTTGCGCGGCGGTACATGGTCCACCCCGCCAGGCGACCAGGGGTTACAGCGCAGGATGCGCCACACGGTCAGTCCGCCGCCCTTGACCGCCCCGTGCACCTTCACGGCCTCGTAGCCGTAGTGCGAACAGGAGGGGTAGTAACGGCAGACCGGACCGAGCAGTGGGCTGATCGTCCACTGGTAGACCCTGATCAGACCCATCAGCAGGTACTTCATCGCCCTGCTCCCGTCGGCGCCGTGGCGGCGGGCTCGGCCCTCAGCAACCGCTTCAGCGCCGCGTCAAGATCACGTTCGAGATCCTGGTACGAGGCGGTCGCGGCCTGGGGCAGCGCACGCACCACTATCAGGCTACCGGCGGGCAGCCTGGACAGACGATCACGAATGAGATGGCGCAACCGGCGCTTGACCAGGTTGCGAACGACCGCCGGGCCGACGGCCTTGCTCACGACGAAACCCGCACGCGCCGAAGGAGTCCCCTCGGCGACGTGCGGGCGGGAGTCGCTGGTCCGGTCGGTCTGCCCCCGGGGGTCGACCTCTCTGCTGAGATGGACGACCAGAAGGGGCCGGCCAGCCCGGCGACCGCGTTTCACCGCGGTCGCGAAGTCCTGGCGCCGCCGCAGCCGATTCTCGGAGGGCAGCACAACAGACTCTGTCGTGGATCAGGCGGACAGGCTGGCGCGGCCCTTGCCACGGCGGGCAGCCAGGATGGCGCGGCCGGCGCGGGTACGCATACGCAGCCGGAAGCCGTGGGTCTTCGCGCGGCGACGGTTGTTCGGCTGGAAGGTGCGCTTGCTCACTCGGGGGCTCCTGAGGTGAATCGTAGGATGACGGGGAGTCGCTTGGCCGTCACCGTGCGTCCGCGTGATCTCCCCTGATTCGGAAATCCGGCCCATCGCCCCAGTTCGGCTGGGGTCTGAGGCAATCCACGGCGCCCGTGCTGCGCGCCTTATGGAGCGGGTGGACCCGCGGACATGCGGCAGCGGCCATCGACAACTCGACCTGGTTACGGTACGCGGGACGGGGTGTGAGGGTCAAACCAGCCCGCCCAGGGCGCGTTTACCCACAGCCTGTGGACAACGACTTGATCCGCCCCTGTTCGCTGACTACCGTTGCAGGACTTGTCTGGTTTTGTTCTTGGAAAGCGTGCACCAGTGGCTGATGTCAACAGCGACCTCGTCCCGGTCTGGGCGAGGGTCGTCGAGCGGCTGGTCAGCGACCCCGATATCGGGGAGATGGACAAGCAGTGGGTGCAGCGCACCCAGCCCATGTGGATGATGCACGACACCGCCCTGCTGGCGACCCCGAACGAGCGGGCGAAGCAGGTGCTGGAGGGCCGACTGCTTCCGCAGCTGACCGACGCCCTCAGCCGCGAGCTCAACCGACCGGTCCGGATCGCCGTGATGGTCGACGCCAACGCCGTGCCCACCACCCCCGCGCCCGCCGCCCAGGCCCCCGCCGAGCCGTACCCCGGCCCGACCGAGGAGGACTCCGACGGCTACGGCGGCCCGGGCTACCAGCAGCCGTACGAGCAGGACTACGAGCGTTCCCGCTACGACACCGGCGGCTACGAGCAGCGCCCGGCGCCGTACGGCGGCCAGCCGGCCCAGCCCTGGCCCGGTTACCAGGAGTCCGGCTACCAGGAACCGCAGCAGCCCTACCGCCAGCCGGATGAGCCCGCGCCCCGCCAGGCGCCGCGGCCCCTGCCCAGCCCGCCCTCGACCACCCAGGGCGACCTGTTCGGCGGCGCCTACGGCCCCGGCCCGGGCGAGCAGCCCCGCACCGGCACCGGCCGCCGTTCGCACGGCGCCCGGCCCACCGGCGGCCGCCCGGCCGAGAAGGCCGGCGCGGAACGCGGCACCGACCGCCCCGCCGTCCCCGGGGTTCCCGCCCCGCCCGGCGCTCCCCCGGCCGGCGGCTCCCGCAAGGACGAGCCGGCCGCCCGGCTGAACCCCAAGTACCTCTTCGACACCTTCGTCATCGGCGCCAGCAACCGCTTCGCGCACGCGGCGGCGGTGGCGGTCGCCGAGGCCCCGGCCAAGGCGTACAACCCGCTCTTCATCTACGGCGAGTCCGGGCTGGGCAAGACCCACCTGCTGCACGCCATCGGGCACTACTCGCGCAGCCTCTTCCCGGGCACCCGGGTGCGCTACGTGTCCTCGGAGGAGTTCACCAACGAGTTCATCAACTCGATCCGGGACGGCAAGGCGGACACCTTCCGCCGCCGCTACCGGGACATGGACATCCTGCTCGTGGACGACGTCCAGTTCCTCGCGAGCAAGGAATCCACGCAGGAGGAGTTCTTCCACACCTTCAACACCCTGCACAACGCGAACAAACAGATCGTCCTCTCCTCGGACCGGCCGCCCAAGCTGCTGACCACGCTGGAGGACCGGCTGCGCAACCGCTTCGAGTGGGGTCTGATCACCGACGTCACCCCGCCGGAGCTGGAGACCCGGATCGCGATCCTGCGCAAGAAGGCGATCCAGGAACAACTCAACGCCCCCGCCGACGTGTTGGAGTTCATCGCGTCCCGGATCACCCGCAACATCCGGGAGTTGGAGGGCGCGCTGATCCGGGTGACCGCCTTCGCCAACCTCAACCGGGCACCGGTGGACCTGGAGTTGGCCGGGATCGTCCTCAAGGACCTGATCCCGGGCGGGGACGAGGACGCCGGCCCGGAGATCACCGCGCAGGTCATCATGCAGCAGACCGCCGCGTACTTCGGCCTGGGTGTGGACGACCTCTGCGGGTCCTCGCGCAGCCGGGTGCTGGTGACCGCCCGGCAGATCGCCATGTACCTGTGCCGGGAGCTCACCGACCTGTCGCTGCCGAAGATCGGCGCACAGTTCGGCGGCCGCGACCACACCACGGTGATGCACGCCGACCGCAAGATCCGCTCGCTGATGGCCGAGCGGCGCTCGATCTACAACCAGGTCACCGAACTCACCAACCGCATCAAGAGCTAGCGCCCCGTCCACGGAGCGGGGCCGGGCAGGCCTGCAGAGGGCGTCAGGATCGCTCCTGACGCCCTTTTTGCCTATCCACAGGTGTTTGCCGGGCCGCGGCTGGGCAGGGATCCGGTCGACGGACGTCCCGACAGTCCACAGCCCGCGCCGAACAACTGACCCGTGATTCGAAAACCGGGAGCGCACAAGGCCGTTGTCCACAGGACCGGCCCCTTCCGCACAGTCCACAGGCCGGGGAGTCCGAGGTTATCCAGAATTCGTCCACAGGGCCGTCACCGCTACGCTCTTCCGCGCAGGTCAGGTGCCTGTGGACTTGTGCACAACGGTTGTCCACAGGTTGTGGACAATTGACGGGCCGCCAGTGGGCCGTCCGGGTTATCCACCGGTTGTCCCCAGGACCAGGGGAGTTATCCCCAGGTTGTCCACAGCCGGGTCCACAGTTCGACAACCGTGAACCGCCGTTCACGCCCTGGTGTGAAAGGCGTCACGAAAAGTTGACCGGTGCCCGTGGATAACCGGGCCCCGATCTGGGGACAGTCCTGGGGATAACCTGTGGATACCCTGCGTACCCTGTGGGTAACGCTCGGCTGTCCACAGCGCGGCCTGCCCGTCCACAGCCGCCGTCCACACCGACTGTGGACAAAAATCGGGCGTTGACCTGCGGAAACAGGGTTATCCACGGTTTCCACAGGCCCTACTACTACCGCTACACAGATAGACCGTGAACCTGCTTTCAAAGTGGGTGGCCCGAAATCTGTGGACAACGCGACCGGCCGCAGGCCCCGACACTTGTTCGGGTTTGCTTCCGCCCGTCTGCCCCGTCTGTCGGCGGAGTACGTCAGACTGTCCTTTGCAGCTGGAAGCGGAGTGGCAGAGCTCGGCGGACAGCGGAACCGACGATCAAGATCAGACGAACCAGAGTGCGAGCGGGAGCGCTCGATCCAGGAGGCGGTTACCGGTGAAGTTCCGGGTGGAGCGTGACGTCCTCGCGGAGGCGGTGGCCTGGGCTGCCCGCAGCCTCCCGGCACGGCCGCCGGTGCCGGTGCTGGCCGGCCTGCTGCTGACCGCGCAGGAGGGCAGCCTGGCGCTGTCCGGCTTCGACTACGAGGTCTCGGCCCGGGTCGAGCTGGAGGCGGACGTCGAGGAGGCCGGCACCGTCCTGGTCTCCGGTCGACTGCTCAACGACATCTCGCGCAACCTTCCCAACAGGCCCGTGGAGATCTCCACCGACGGCCAGCGGGTCAGCGTGGTCTGCGGCAGCTCCCGCTTCACCCTCCCCACCCTGCCCGTGGACGAGTACCCGGCCCTGCCGCAGATGCCGACCGCCACCGGCACCGTCTCCGGTGACGTCTTCGCCTCCGCCGTCAGCCAGGCCGCGGTCGCCGCCGGCCGGGACGACACCCTGCCGGTGCTCACCGGCGTCCGGGTCGAGATCGAGGGCGACCGGATCACGCTGGCCGCCACCGACCGCTACCGCTTCGCCGTCCGCGAGCTGCTGTGGAAGCCCGAGCAGTCGGACATCTCCGCGGTCGCCCTGGTGCCCGCCAAGACCCTGCAGGACATCGCCAAGTCCCTGGGCAGCGGCGACAACGTCTCCATCGCGCTCTCCTCGGGCGGCGCGGGCGAGGGCCTGATCGGCTTCGAGGGCGCCGGCCGCCGCACCACCACCCGGCTGCTGGAGGGCGAGTTCCCCAAGTTCCGCAGCCTCTTCCCGACCGAGTTCAGCGCGGTCGCCGCGATCCAGACCCAGCCCTTCCTGGAGGCGCTCAAGCGCGTCTCGCTGGTCGCCGAGCGCAACACCCCGGTCCGGCTCAACTTCGAGCAGGGCGTGCTGACCCTGGAGGCCGGCTCGGGCGACGACGCCCAGGCCACCGAGCGGATCGAGGCGGACCTGGAGGGCGACGACATCTCGATCGCCTTCAACCCGGGCTACCTGGAGGAGGGCCTCAAGGCCATCGACTCCCCCTACGCCCAGCTGAGCTTCACCACCCCGACCAAGCCGGCCCTGCTCAGCGGCAAGGTCTCGGTGGACGCCGAGGAGGACAAGGCGTACCAGTACCTGATCATGCCGGTCCGCCTCTCCGGCTGAAACCCGGGAGCGGCGTGATCCCGGGGGTGTGGGGGTCCTTCCCCACAGGACGCAGCATGCCGGTCCGCCTCTCCGGCTGACCCCGGCCCGCCCGTTACCCACAGGCTGTGCACACCCGCTGTGCACAGCCTGTGGACGTCTCCCCCGGTCGGCCGGACTGCGCAGAGCCCGTCCCGGTGGGAAGCGTAGGCTCGGGGAGTGCGGCAACGGCGCCGCTGGCAGGCACGTCCCCACAGTAAGGATTTGGTCATGGAGCTCGGCCTCATCGGTCTCGGCAAGATGGGCGGCAACATGCGCGAGCGGATCCGCCGCGCCGGCCACACCGTCGTCGGCTACGACCGCAACCCGGAGATCTCCGACGTCGAGAGCCTGCAGGAGCTCGTCAAGAAGCTCCAGGGCCCCCGCGTGGTCTGGGTGATGGTCCCGGCCGGCGCCGCGACCCAGGCGACCGTCGACGAGCTCGCCGAGCTGCTGTCCCCCGGCGACGTGGTGGTCGACGGCGGCAACTCCCGTTGGACCGACGACATCAAGCACGCCGAGGCGCTGGCCGCCAAGGGCATCGGCTTCGTGGACTGCGGCGTCTCCGGCGGCGTCTGGGGCCTGGAAAACGGCTACGCGCTGATGTACGGCGGCGACGCCGAGCACGTCGCGCGTGTTCAGCCGGTCTTCGACGCGCTCAAGCCGGAGGGCGACTTCGGCTCGGTGCACGCGGGTGCGGTGGGCGCCGGCCACTTCGCCAAGATGGTCCACAACGGCATCGAGTACGCGATGATGCAGGCCTTCGCCGAGGGCTGGGAGCTGCTGGAGGCCGCCCCCGAGGTCACCGACGTGCGCGAGGTCTTCCGCAGCTGGCAGGAGGGCACCGTCATCCGCTCCTGGCTGCTGGACCTGGCCGTCCGCGCCCTGGACGAGGACGAGCACCTGGACAAGCTGCGCGGTTGGGCCGCCGACTCCGGCGAGGGCCGCTGGACCGTCGAGGCCGCGATCGACCACGCCGTGCCGCTGCCGGCGATCACCGCCTCGCTGTTCGCCCGATTCGCCTCCCGCCAGGACGACTCGCCGCAGATGAAGATGATCGCCGCGCTGCGCAACCAGTTCGGCGGTCACGCGGTCGAGTCGAAGTAGTCCCCTTCCGGGGCGGAATTCCCCAGGGATTCCCGGTAACCCACAGGTCTGTTCACAGAAGGCGAGCGCAGTCCACAGCCATGCACGTCGCGCATCTGTCGCTCGCCGACTTCCGGTCGTACGCCCGGGCCGAGGTTCCCCTCGACCCGGGCGTGACGGCCTTCGTCGGGCCCAACGGCCAGGGCAAGACCAACCTGGTCGAGGCGATCGGCTACGTCGCCACCCTGGGCAGCCACCGGGTCGCCACCGACGCCCCGCTGATCCGGCTCGGCGCGGAGCGGGCGGTGATCCGCACCTCGGTGGTGGACCGCGGCCGCTCCACCCTGGTCGAGCTGGAGCTCACCCCGGGCAAGGCCAACCGGGCCCGGATCAACCGTTCCGACAACGTCCGCCCGCGCGACGTGCTGGGCCTGCTGCGCACCGTGCTGTTCGCCCCCGAGGACCTCAGCCTGGTCAAGGGTGACCCGGGCGAGCGCCGGCGCTTCCTGGACGAGCTGCTGACCGCCCGCGCGCCCCGGCTGGCCGGGGTCCGGCAGGACTACGAGCGGGTGCTGAAGCAGCGCAACGCCCTGCTGAAGACCGCCGCGATGGCCCGCCGGGCCGGCGGCGGCAAGGGCGCGGACCTGTCCACCCTGGAGGTCTGGGACGGTCATCTGGCCCGAGCCGGGGCCGAGTTGACGGCTTTCCGGATCCAGCTGGTGGCCGCTCTGCAGCCACTGGTGACGGCGGCTTACGGGCAGTTGGCCCCGGGCGGCGGCGAGACCTCGCTGGAGTACCGCAGTTCCTTCGAGGGCGAGCTGCCGACCAGTCGCGAGCAGGCCGAGGAGCAGCTGCTGCGGGCGCTGCAGGCGGTCCGCAGGCAGGAGGTCGAGCGCGGGCTCACCCTGGTCGGCCCGCACCGCGACGAGCTGGTGCTTCGGCTCGGCCCGCTGCCCGCCAAGGGCTACGCCAGCCACGGTGAGTCCTGGTCGTTCGCGCTGGCGCTTCGGCTGGCCTCGTACGAGCTGCTGCGCGCCGACGGCGGCGAACCGGTGCTGATCCTGGACGACGTGTTCGCCGAGCTGGACGCCGCCCGCCGGGACCGGCTGGCCGAGCTGGTGGCCGACGGCGAGCAGGTGCTGGTCACCGCGGCGGTGGCCGAGGACGTGCCGAAGGCCCTGGCCGGCGCCCGGTTCGCGGTCGCCGACGGCGCCGTCCGCCGGATCGACGCCTGATCCGTCGCCTGATCCGCTCGTCACACTCACCGCAGTGCGGGCACGCCCCGCCGTTCCACGTCCGACCGCTCCCGTAGGCTGGACGGCTCATCGGTTGTCCACAGGCTGGGGAAAGGAGATCGCCGTGAGCGAGCCGGCGGAGCACTCCCCCACCCCCGGCGCCGCCGAGCCCACCGGCGCCGACCTCGCCCGTTCCGCCCTGCGGGCGGCCCGCGCCCAGGCCCGTCAGCGCGGCGAGCAGGTCCAGCAGAAGCGCGAGGCGAAGCGGCACGGTCTGCGCAGCGGTGCCCGCTCGGACGGCCGCGACCCGGTCCCGCTGGGCGCCGCGTTGAACCGGCTGCTGACCGAGCGCGGCTGGGAGTCCTCCGCCGCGGTCGGCGGGGTGATGGGCCGCTGGCCGCAGATCGTCGGGCCGGACATCTCGGCGCACTGCCACCCCTCCTCCTACGACGAGGCCGCCGCAGTGCTCACCGTGCAGTGCGACTCCACCGCCTGGGCGACCCAACTGCGCTGGCTGGCACGGCAGTTGGTGGCCCGCCTGAACCACGAGCTGGGCCACGGCACGGTGAAGACCATCAAGGTGCTCGGCCCGGCCGCGCCCGCCCGCGGCTACGGCCGGCTGCGCGCGCCCGGGAGCAAGGGCCCGGGCGACACCTGGGGCTAGGGCCCGTCTTCGAACCCGGCGGGCCCCGCCGGCCCCGCCGGGATCGGACCACGATCTTCCGGAACCCCTGACGGCCCTTCCAGGCGCCCCGGGCCCCCCGGGCGAGTATCGGGACTCGTGCAGAGGGGATTCAGGGCGGCATATCTGCCTTCAAGGGCTGCCAAACGCCCATCTCTGTCAGTCGTACCGGTAGACTGAGAGCCAAACACTGTTGCTAGTGGCAACCGAGTCGAAACGCTGTGGTCGCACGCCTGCCCGTTCGGGGAGCGCATGCGGCCCGTGCTGTGCCAGAGAGGGCGCTTCGTGGCCGATTCCGGCAACCCCAGCCAGACCCCAGACCAGACCGACCAGGCTTCCTACACCGGTAGCAACATCCAGGTGCTGGAAGGCCTCGACGCCGTCCGCAAGCGCCCCGGCATGTACATCGGCTCCACCGGTGAGCGCGGCCTGCACCACCTGGTGCAGGAGGTCGTGGACAACTCCGTCGACGAGGCGATGGCCGGGTACGCCGACACCATCGACGTCACGATCATGGCTGACGGCGCGATCCGCGTCGTCGACAACGGCCGCGGCATCCCGGTGGACATCGTCCCCGGCCAGGACAAGCCCGCCGTCGAGGTCGTGCTCACCGTCCTGCACGCGGGCGGCAAGTTCGGCGGCGGCGGCTACGCCGTCTCCGGCGGTCTGCACGGCGTGGGTGTCTCCGTGGTGAACGCCCTGTCCACCCGGCTCTCGGTGGAGATCCACAAGGACGGCCACATCTGGACCCAGGACTACAAGATGGGCGCGCCGACCGCCGCCCTGGTCAAGGGCGCGGAGACCGGCCGCACCGGCACCACGGTGACCTTCTGGGCCGACGGCGACATCTTCGAGACCACCGTCTACTCCTTCGAGACGCTCTCCCGGCGCTTCCAGGAGATGGCCTTCCTCAACAAGGGCCTGTCGATCTCGCTGACCGACGAGCGCCCCGAGCACGTGGACGAGGAGGGCAAGCCGCTCACCGTCACGTACAAGTACGACGGCGGCATCGCCGACTTCGTCGCCCACCTGAACTCCCGCAAGGGCGATCCCGTCCACCCCTCGGTGATCGACTTCGAGGCAGAGGACAAGGACAAGGCGATCTCGGTGGAGATCGCGATGCAGTGGAACTCCTCCTACACCGAGGGGGTCTACAGCTTCGCCAACACCATCCACACCCACGGCGGCGGTACCCACGAGGAGGGCTTCCGCGCCGCGCTGACCGGCCTGGTCAACCGCTACGCGCGGGACAAGAAGCTGCTCCGCGAGAAGGACGACAACCTCTCCGGCGAGGACATCCGCGAGGGTCTGACCGCGATCATCTCGGTCAAGCTCGGCGAGCCGCAGTTCGAGGGCCAGACCAAGGACAAGCTCGGCAACACCGAGGCGAAGACCTTCGTCCAGAAGGTCGTCCACGAGCAGCTCAACGACTGGCTGGACCGCAACCCCAACGAGGCTGCGGACATCATCCGCAAGTCCATCCAGGCCGCCACCGCGCGCGTCGCCGCCCGCAAGGCCCGCGACCTCACCCGCCGCAAGGGCCTGCTGGAGTCCGCCTCGCTGCCGGGCAAGCTCTCCGACTGCCAGTCCAAGGACCCGTCCGAGTGCGAGATCTTCATCGTCGAGGGTGACTCCGCAGGCGGCTCGGCCAAGCAGGGCCGCGACCCGCGCACCCAGGCCATCCTGCCGATCCGCGGCAAGATCCTGAACGTCGAGAAGGCCCGGATCGACAAGGTGCTGCAGAACACCGAGGTCCAGGCGCTGATCTCGGCCTTCGGCTGCGGCATCCAGGAGGACTACGACGAGTCCAAGCTGCGGTACCACAAGATCGTTCTGATGGCGGACGCCGACGTCGACGGACAGCACATCCGGACCCTGCTGCTGACCCTGCTGTTCCGCTTCATGCGGCCGCTGGTCGAGTCCGGGTACGTCTACCTCGCCATGCCCCCGCTGTACAAGATCAAGTGGGGCAAGGACGACTTCGAGTACGCCTACTCCGACCGCGAGCGCGACGCGCTGATCGCCGCCGGGGTGGAGGCCGGGCGCCGGCTGCCCAAGGACGACGCGATCCAGCGCTTCAAGGGTCTCGGTGAGATGAACGCCGAGGAGCTCCGGGTCACCACCATGGACGCGGCCCACCGGCTGCTGCTCCAGGTCACCCTGGAGGACGCCGCCCGCGCCGACGAGCTGTTCTCCGTGCTGATGGGCGAGGACGTCGAGGCCCGCCGCTCCTTCATCCAGCGCAACGCCAAGGACGTCCGCTTCCTGGACGTGTGACGCGCCTGCACCCCAGGCCCCGCACGTACCAGTCCGCGTGAAAGGAAACTGACCACCAGTGGTCGACGACAACCGTCCCGACGGCGAACAGCCCGAGACCCCCGAGGCCGCAGAGGCCACCGCCCAGGCGACCATGCGGATCGAGCCGGTCGAGCTCGAGACCGAGATGCAGCGCTCGTACCTCGACTACGCGATGAGCGTGATCGTCAGCCGTGCGCTCCCCGAGGTGCGCGACGGCCTCAAGCCGGTGCACCGCCGCGTGCTCTACGCGATGTACGACGGCGGGTACCGCCCGGAGAAGGGCTACTACAAGTGCGCCCGCGTCGTCGGCGACGTGATGGGCAACTACCACCCGCACGGCGACACCTCGATCTACGACACCGTGGTCCGCCTGGCCCAGCCGTGGTCGATGCGGATGCCGCTGGTGGACGGCAACGGCAACTTCGGCTCCCCGGGCAACGACCCGGCCGCGGCCATGCGCTACACCGAGTGCAAGATGATGCCGCTGGCCATGGAGATGATGCGCGACATCGACGAGGAGACCGTCGACTTCGCGCCCAACTACGACGGCCGCTCGCAGGAGCCGACCGTCCTGCCCGCGCGCTTCCCCAACCTGCTGGTCAACGGTGCCACCGGCATCGCGGTCGGCATGGCCACCAACATCCCGCCGCACAACCTCCGCGAGGTCGCCTCCGGCGCGCTCTGGTACCTCGAGAACCCCGAGGCCACCGCCGAGGAGCTGCTGGAGGCCCTGATCGAGCGGATCAAGGGCCCCGACTTCCCCACCGGCGCGCTGATCGTCGGCCGCCGCGGCATCGACGACTACTACCGCACCGGCCGCGGCTCGGTCACCATGCGCGCCGTGGTCGAGGTCGAGGAGATCCAGGGCCGCCAGTGCCTGGTGATCACCGAGTTGCCGTACCAGGTCAACCCGGACAACCTCGCGCTGAAGATCGCCGACCTGGTCAAGGACGGCAAGATCGCCGGCATCGCCGACGTCCGCGACGAGTCCTCGTCCCGCACCGGCACCCGCCTGGTGGTCGTGCTCAAGCGCGACGCGGTCGCCAAGGTCGTGCTGAACAACCTGTACAAGCACACCGAGCTGCAGACCAACTTCGGTGCCAACATGCTGGCCCTGGTCGACGGCGTGCCGCGCACCCTGTCGCTGGACGCCTTCATCCGGCACTGGGTCAACCACCAGGTCGAGGTCATCGTCCGGCGCACCACCTTCCGGCTGCGCAAGGCCGAGGAGCGCGCCCACATCCTGCGCGCGCTGCTCAAGGCCCTGGACGTGATCGACGAGGTCATCGCGCTGATCCGGGCCTCGGCGAGCGCGGACGCCGCCCGCACCGGCCTGATGGGCCTGCTCGACATCGACGAGCTCCAGGCCAACGCCATCCTTGAGATGCAGCTGCGCCGCCTGGCCGCCCTGGAGCGCCAGCGGATCACCGACGAGCACGACGAGCTGCAGCGCAAGATCGACGAGTACAACGCGATCCTGGCCTCGCCGGTCCGCCAGCGGGAGATCATCTCCGAGGAGCTCGCCGCGATCGTCGAGAAGTACGGCGACGACCGGCGCTCCACCCTCATCCCGTCCGACGGCGACCTCTCCATCGAGGACCTCATCGCCGAGGAGGACATCGTCGTCACGATCACCCGTGGCGGCTACGTCAAGCGGACCCGCTCCGACCTCTACCGCTCGCAGAAGCGCGGCGGCAAGGGCGTGCGCGGTGCCCAGCTGAAGCAGGACGACCTCGTCGACCACTTCTTCGTGACGACGACCCACAACTGGATCCTGTTCTTCACCAACAAGGGCCGGGTCTACCGCGCCAAGGGCTACGAGCTGCCGGACGCCGGGCGCGACGCCCGCGGCCAGCACGTGGCCAACCTGCTGGCCTTCCAGCCGGAGGAGCACATCACCCAGGTGATGGCCGTGCGCACTTACGAGGACAAGCCGTACCTGGTCCTCGCCACCCGGGCCGGCCTGGTGAAGAAGTCCCCGCTCAAGGACTACGACTCCCCGCGCTCCGGCGGCCTGATCGCGATCAACCTGCGCCAGGACGAGGAGGGCCGGGACGACGAGCTGATCGGCGCCGAGCTGGTCTCCGCCGAGGACGACCTGCTGCTGGTCTCCAAGAAGGCCCAGTCGATCCGCTTCACCGCGACCGACGACGCGCTGCGGCCCACCGGCCGCGCCACCTCCGGCGTCAAGGGCATGGCCTTCCGTGAGGACGACGAACTGCTCTCGATGAACGTCGTCCGGCCGGGCACGTACGTCTTCACCGCTACGGACGGCGGTTACGCCAAGCGCACCGGTGTGGACGAGTACCGTGTCCAGGGACGCGGTGGCTACGGCACCAAGGCGGCGAAGATCGTCGAGGGCCGGGGCTCGCTGGTCGGTGCTCTGGTGGTCGACGACACCGACGAGATCATGGCGATCACCCTGTCGGGCGGGGTGATCCGAACGAGGGTTTCCGAAGTTCGTGAAACCGGACGTGACACCATGGGCGTCCAACTGATCAACCTCGGTAAGCGCGACGCGGTCGTGGGCATGGCCCGCAACGCGGAGGCCGAGGACGACGAGACGGCGGAGGACGAGGTCGCGGACACCGAGTCCACCGAGTCCACCGAGACGGCCGAGGGTGCGGGGACGGCGGTCGGCGGCGACGCCGAGGTCTGAACCGAAACCGCAGACCGGTGCCGCCGCGTCCACGGAGTGGGCGGGGCGGCACCGGACGCCGACCAGTACCGGGCAAACCCGCCGGGCGCTGGATGACGAGTGACGGACCAGGGCGGCGCCGCCCTGGTGGGAAGTGCGGGAGGACCAGGTGAGTGGAGCCACGGGTGCTGCGGGAGGACCCTCCGGCGGCCGTCCGGGCGCGCAGGGCGGGGGTTCGTACGGCGTGCCGCAGCCGCCGACCGAGCACTCGGCCGCGTCCACCTCGCTGATGCCACCGGTCGGCGGGGCGGGCCAGAGCGGTGCGACCTACGGGGGACAGACACCGGCCTCGCCGGGCAGCCCGGCTCCCGGCTCGGGCGGCTTCTCACAGCCGACGACCTACGCCAAGGGCCAGCCGACCCCGGCCCGGGGCACCCGGACCGGCGGCAACACCCCGGCCGGCGGCACCCCCGTTCCGGGGGCGGCGCGCCGCCCGGCCGGTACGCCCTCGACCGGCGGTGGCACGCTCGGCCGGACCCGCAAGGCCCGGCTGCGGGTGACCAAGGTCGACCCGTGGTCGGTGATGAAGGTCAGCTTCCTGCTCTCGCTGGCCGTCGGCATCATCATCATCGTTGCCTCGGCGGTGCTGTGGATGACGCTGGACTCGCTCGGCGTCTTCGACTCGCTGACCAAGACGCTCAAGGACGTCACCGGCGGTGGTGCCGAGAACGCCAGCAGCCAGCTGAACCTGATGGACTACATCGGCTTTGGCAAGGTGATGATGTTCACCACGCTGATCGCCGTGGTCGACGTCGTGTTGCTGACCGCGCTGTCCACGCTCTCCGCCTTCATCTACAACGCGGCGGCCGGCTTCACCGGCGGCGTCGAGCTGACCCTGGCCGAAGAGGACTGACCCCTGGCCGAATGCTGACCACCGGTCAGTTCTCCGTCTGTGGACGGAATGCACGGGCCCCGCAGGCTGTTCCAGCCTGCGGGGCCCGTCGGCATTCGGGTGACAGCCGGCCCCCGCGGCGCGCCGTCCGGAAACGGGTCGGCCGCGGTGGGATTAGCTGGACGCCGCCCGTTCCCGCGCCTGGGAGTGCCGCAGGCCGCCCCGGTCGGTCGACCGGGTCTGGTGAGGTTCCGCAGGACGACTGGACGGAGGCGCGCGGTGGCGAAGCTCGCAGGTCAACTCGTGGAGGCCCTGGACGGGCTGTTGGGGATCCCGGCACCGCTGCGGGTCCAGGCCTGGGACGGCAGCGTCGCCGGGCCGCCGGACGCGCCCACCGTGGTGCTGCGCAACCGCCGGGCGCTGCGCCGGCTGGTCTGGCAGCCGAACGAGCTGGGCCTGGCCCGGGCCTACGTCTCGGGGGACCTGGAGCTCTCCCCCGGCGCCGACCTGTACGAGACGCTCTCCGCGGTCGCCCGCTTCGCCGAGCGGCCGGAGATCCGCACCATGAACCTGGGGCCCCGCGAGGTGCTCGGCACCAGGGGCCGCAAGGTCCTCGCCGCCGTCCTGCGGGCCGGGGCGATCGGCCCGGAGCCCACCCCGCCCCCGGAGGAGGTCCGCAGGGCTCCGGGGCGGCTGCACAGCCGCAGCCGGGACCGTGCGGCCATCAGCCACCACTACGACGTCGGGAACGACTTCTACGGCCTCGTGCTGGGCTCCTCCATGGTGTACTCCTGCGCCTACTGGACGCCCGAGGTGAAGAGCCTGGAAGCCGCCCAGGAGGCCAAGCTCGACCTGATCTGCCGCAAGCTCGGCCTGCGGCCGGGGATGCGGCTGCTGGACGTGGGCTGCGGCTGGGGCTCGTTGCTGCTGCACGCGGCCGAGCACTACGGCGTCACCGCGGTCGGCGTCTCCATCTCCAAGGAGCAGGTCGCGCTGGCTCGTGCCCGGGTCGAGGAGGCCGGTCTCGCGGACCGGGTCGAGGTCCGGCTCCAGGACTACCGGGAGATCACCGACGGCCCGTTCGACGCGATCTCCAGCGTCGGCATGGCCGAGCACGTCGGCTCGGAGCAGTACCGGGCCTACGCCGAGGGCCTGTACCGGCTGCTGGCGCCCGGCGGTCGGCTGCTCAACCACCAGATCGCCCGCCGCCCCGACTACCCCGGTGAGCCGCACCGCACCAGCCCCTTCATCAACCGCTACGTCTTCCCGGACGGCGAGCTCTCCCCGGTCGGTTCCACCGTGGCCCGGCTGGAGGAGGCCGGCTTCGAGGTCCGGGATGTCGAGGCGCTGCGCGAGCACTACGCGCTGACCCTGCGGGAGTGGGTGGCCAACCTGGAGGCGCACTGGACGGAGGCGGTCCGGCTGGTCGGTCGCGGTCGCGCCCGGGTCTGGCGGCTGTACATGGCCGCCTCCGCGCTCGCCTTCGAGCAGAACCGGATCGGCGTGAACCAGGTGCTCGCCGCCCGCAGCACCGAGGAGGGCGCGGCGGGCCTGCCGCCGACCCGTGAGGAGTGGCTGGTGCGCCCGGTCGCCGAGGTCCCTGCCGGGATCCCGACCGATACGGATTTGGGAGATCGGCGGTCGGTCCGCTAATCTTTCAGTGCGGCAAGGGCCTATAGCTCAGACGGTTAGAGCGCTTCCCTGATAAGGAAGAGGCCACAGGTTCAAGTCCTGTTAGGCCCACCACCGCGAAGGGCCCGGAGTGATCACTCCGGGCCCTTCGACACTTCTTGAGATCGGGCGGGGCCGCAGATCAGGACGGTTTCCGGTACGCTCTCTGAACAGCGCGGGCCTATAGCTCAGACGGTTAGAGCGCTTCCCTGATAAGGAAGAGGCCACAGGTTCAAGTCCTGTTAGGCCCACCGCCACGAGGGGCCCGGAGTGATCACTCCGGGCCCCTCGTCGTTTTCCCCGCGAATCCGGGGGCCGCCGCGGCCGGGACAGGGCCGGACCGGTCCTGACGAGGGCTTCCCGGACCGGCCGGGTGCGGACGAACCGCACGACAGGAGGTGCGGCGTCAATCCTCCAAGCGGGCCTCCGGGTTGAAGCGCCGGTGGCTGGTCACGATTGGGACACCGGTGTGTATCATCGGCCGCAAGGGCAGTCTGGTACCCGGCCGCCCGTTCGCGCTCGAAACACATCTGGACTCGTCGGCCCGGCCAGCCCGGTCGGAGCACCGGCTCTTGAGTCCACCAACGCAAGAAGGACGAGGTCCCGCGGTGAAGAAGCTCCTCCTGGTCGCCCTGGTCGCCCTCGGCGGCTTCTTTGTCTACCGTCAGGTCCAGGCGGACCGCGCCGAGCAGGACCTGTGGACCGAGGCCACCGACCCGGTCCCGGCTGGCCGCTGAACCCGGACGATCTGACGATCGACGATCTTCGGAGGCGCTGATCGGCGCCTCCCGGACCGGCCGGCCCGGTCGCACGACCGGACCGGCTGGTTCCTTCAAGGGGACGGCGCTCGGAATCGCGTCGGAACCCGGTACGCTAGTGCCCGTTGGCACGCGCCGTGCCGTCGATCGAGGGGCATTAGCTCAGTTGGTAGAGCGCTGCCTTTGCAAGGCAGATGTCAGGAGTTCGAGTCTCCTATGCTCCACAGCGCCTGAACGGCGGCTGACCTGTTCTCCAGGTCGGCCGCCGTTCTGCTTTCCGGGCCGTTCGCTACGACTGCGGGTGGTCGTCCCCGGTCGGCCCGGTGGGCTCCGCGGGCTCGCCCGTGTCCTCCGGGGCGGCGCCGTTCACCGGGGCGGTGGCGGCGTGCCCCCCGGTCGGCCGGGGGGCATCCGGGGCCGGGGGCTCGACCAGCCACTCCGGGTTGCTGTGCCGACGCCACCACTGCCAGGCGACGATGCCGCCGCCGATCGCCAGCATGCCCGCCACCGCGAGGCCGGCGGACCGACCGCTGCGGCACCGGGCCCGCTTCGCGTTCCGGGCGGCGAGCCGACTGATCTCCGCCGAGCTGACGTGGCCGTGGAGGGCGGTCAACGCGGCGGCGCCGCGGGTCTGGGCCTCCTTGGCGACCGGGGAGACCGCGGCCCGGGCGTCCTCGACGGCATGGACGACCCTGGGGCCGACCGTGGTGCGGGCCTGGTCCGCAGCGTGGGCGGCGGAGAGGCGGGCCGCCAGCGCGGCCTCCTGGGCCCGGTGGAGGGCCCTCAGGGCGTTCTCCTGGGCCTCGGGCGGCAGGCTGGCGAAGGCGTGGCCCCACTGTGGGGCGAGATGCCTGTCGTACTGGACGCGGAGATTGTGGGCGGCCTGGGCGGCCTTCGGCCCGAGGGCGTCCAAGGCGGGCCCGAGGCGCTGCTTGGTGCCGTCCGCCAACTGGGCGGCGGTGTCCCGGGTCCTGGCGGCCGTCTCACGGGCCGAGTCCGAAAAGCTCACGAGTCTCTCCTCCTGGGCGGCGTCCTGTATACGCATATCCACCTGAATGCTGATCATGCATCCGGATTTGTCCACCGGCACTCCGGGGTGGGCCGGGCGAGGGCATCGCCGGGGGCGGGGCCGTGCGTGGGAAGGCGCCGGGGGCGAGGGTCGCCGCAGTAGGCTGGCGGCTCCGGTGGTCGGGTACGGGAAGGGGAGAGCGCTGATGCTCCCGGACGAGCCGCGGCAGTCGACGGAGCGGTCCCCGGAAGGCGGGCTGCCCGGCTGCTACCGGCATCCGCAGACGGCCACCGGGATCTCCTGCACCCGCTGCGAGCGCCCGATCTGCCCGCAGTGCATGGTGGCCGCAGCGGTGGGCTTCCAGTGCCCGGAGTGCGTCGGCAACGGGCACGCCGGGGCGCGGCGGGCGACCACCCGATTCGGCGGAGCGCTGACCGTCGACGGCGGGCTGGTCACCCGGGTGCTGGTCGGGGTCAACCTGGTGGTCTGGCTGCTGGCCGCCTACGTGCTCAGGCCGCAGCTGGGCGAGGTCTGGTCGCTGGCCAGCGCCGGGCGGGACAGGCCCGGCGGTCCGTTCGGCGTCGCCGACGGCCCGGACCAGTGGTACCGGCTGCTGACCGCCACCTTCCTCCACCTGGAGTGGTGGCACATCGGGATGAACATGCTGGTGCTGCTCTGGCTCGGCCCGCCGCTGGAGGAGGCGCTCGGCCGACTGCGCTTCCTGGGCCTCTACCTGCTCGCCGGGCTGGGCGGCAGCACCTTCGCCTTCCTGGTGGCCGGCGACTGGATGAACTCGCTGGGGGCCTCCGGGGCGGTCTTCGGCCTGATCGGCGCCACCATCGTGATGCAGCTGCGGAACAAGGGTCCGCTCGCCCCGGCGATGGCCTTCCTGGTCTTCAACCTGGTGGTCACCTTCTCCCGCCCGGGCATCGACTGGCGCGCGCACCTCGGCGGTCTGGCCTTGGGCGCACTGACGGCCTTCGGCCTGATGTACGCCCCGCGCGAGCGCCGCGCCCTGGTCCAGGGGCTGACGGTGGCCGGGGCGGTGGCCGTGGAGGCGGCGATGCTGTGGATCGGGATGGCCCTCTACGGCGCGTGACGCCCAGGGCGTTTGTCCACAGCAGGTGCGGGGTTGTGCACAGGCCGTGTGCCGGTCCGCCTGTGGACTGCTGTTCTACGCGTGTCCTCCTGTGCGGTTTCCCGGTTTCCGCGGAGTTGTGCACAGCTGTGGACAGCCGCGACCGGAAGAGTTATCCACAGCCCCTGGGGACTTTTCCCCAGTGTGGATAACCATGTGGATAAGTGCGACTGTGTGATGGTGGGACCGTGCGATGGTGGGGCGGGCCGACCGGATTCCGGCCCGCGCCCGGGCACGCCGAACCGCCGCCCCGGGACCCGCGATCCGAAGCGGCGGAAACGGCTCGAATGCGAGCCTCAGGACGAGCGGAGCGCTACTTCCACTGAGTGGAGACGCCGAACCCCGCCGCGATGAAGCCGAAGCCGACCAGGATGTTCCAGTTCCGCCAGCTCTCGACCGGGTAGCTGCCGCTCGTCACGTAGTACGTGACGATCCACACCAGGCCGATCAGGAACAGTGCCAGCATCAGCGGCGCGACCCAACCGCGTCCCGAGCTGATCTTCACCGCGGCCGTGGTGGGCGGGGTGTAGTCGGACTTCTTGCGGAGTCGAGACTTCGGCACGAGGAGCTCTCCTGTCGATGCGCTGTGAGACCGCGCAGGGGGTGCAGCGGGTGAGACGCCGACGTCGGGTTGTGTAGAGCGCTCTGGGACCGCTCCCCGACCTGCCACCGGCGTCCGTTAGCGTAGTGGCTCGGCGGGTCTCAAGGAGATAAGGGTACGGTGACTAATTTGTCGATTCCCCCCGGGAAGGCCGGTACCCGCCGCTCCGGCATCCGAATTGTCGGACGTGCCCTGACCTGCGCGGTGTTCGCACTCGCCGGTCTGCTCTTCTACATCAGCGCGCAGACCGCCCGCGGCACCGACCTGCGGACCGACAACTCGCTGCTGAGCCTCGGCGACGTGATCCGCCAGCGCAGCTCGCAGAACCAGCAGGCGCAGGCCCAGCTGGCCGACCTCCAGGCCCGGGCGCAGCAGCTCACGGAGCAGCAGGGCCACGACCCCGCCGACGCGGCGCAGCTGGGCGGCCTGCGGCGCGGTGCGGCCCTGGAGCCGCTGCAGGGCGGCGGCCTGACCGTCACCCTCAACGACGCCCCGCCGAACGCCACCGCGCGCATCCCCGGCGTCCCCGAGCCCGGCGTCAACGACCTGGTCATCCACCAGCAGGACATCCAGGCCGTGGTCAACGCGCTGTGGCGGGGCGGCGCCGAGGGCGTGCAGGTGATGGACCAGCGGCTGATCTCCACCAGCGCGGTGCGCTGCGTGGGCAACACCCTGCTGCTCCAGGGTCGGGTCTACTCCCCTCCGTACGTCGTCAAGGCGGTGGGCAGGACCGACGCCCTGCGGGCGGCCGTCGACGCCGACCCGACGATCCGCAACTACCTGCAGTACGTCCAGGCGTACGGCCTGGGCTGGAAGGTCCAGGAGAGCGGCGACCTGGCCCTGCCCGGCTACTCCGGCACCACCGAACTCCGGTCGGCGGGCGGGCAGTAGCGGCTGAGTGGCGGACCGGCCTCACGGCTGTGGATCCCGGGTCTACTCTTGACCCCAGTCTGCTACCTCGAGGGAGCACCATGTACGGCTTCATCTGGCGTCACCTCCCGGGGAACACCCTGGTCAAGGCCGTCATTTCGCTGCTCCTGATCCTGGGGATCGTCTACCTTCTCTTCACCTACGTCTTCCCGTGGGCGGAACCGCTGCTCCCCTTCGGTGACGTCACAGTGGACGGCGGCGACGGAGCCGCGGCCGGCTGACCCTGCGGGCCCGGCAGTTCCCCAAAGCACCGCATCCCACGGAGACCACGCGCGAATGACCACCCAGCCGACCCCGCCCCGCATCCTGGTCGTGGACAACTACGACAGTTTCGTCTTCAACCTGGTCCAGTACCTGTACCAGCTCGGTGCCACCTGCGAGGTGGTGCGCAACGACGAGGTGACCGTCGAGCACGCCGTCCGCCGGGTGGGGGAGGAGGGCTTCGACGGGGTGCTGCTCTCCCCCGGGCCAGGGGCGCCCGAGGAGGCCGGGGTCTGCATCGAGATGGTGCACCACTGCGCCGGGATCGGGCTGCCGGTGTTCGGCGTCTGCCTGGGGCTGCAGTCGATCGCGGTCGCGTACGGTGCGGTGGTCGACCGGGCGCCGGAACTGCTGCACGGCAAGACCTCGCTGGTCGAGCACGAGGACGGCGGCGTGTTCGAGGGCCTGCCCTCGCCGCTGACCGCGACCCGCTACCACTCGCTGGCGGTCGAGCCGGCCACCGTGCCGGACGAGCTGGTGGTCACCGCGCGCACCGAGAGCGGCGTGATCATGGGCCTGCGGCACCGTGAACTGCCGGTCGAGGGCGTGCAGTTCCACCCCGAGTCGGTGCTGACCGAGGGCGGGCACCGGATGCTCGCCAACTGGCTGGCGGAGTGCGGCGATCCGCACGCCGTGGACCGGTCGGCCGGGCTCGCCCCGGTGATCGGCCGGGGCTGAGCGGCGTGACCGCGGTGCGCCCGGAGGGGCGTTACCAGCCCGAGGCCGGCCCCTACGGCGGCGCGCAGCAGTACGGCGGCGCGCCCTACGACGTGGGCCAGGCGAGCGTGCCGTACCCGCAGCAGCACCAGGCCCAGGGCGCGCCCGAGGACGCCTGGGGCGTGTACGAGCAGGCCGAGGAGCCCGCCGAGGGCGGGCCCGAGTACCCGTGGCTGCCGGACCAGACCCTCCAGCTGCGGCTGCCCGCCGACTCCGGCGAGCCGGCTGCCGAGCCCGCCCCGCCCACCGGCGGCCGGGCCGAGCGGCGTCGGGCTGCCCAGGGCCGGACCTCGGTCCGCTCGGGCAACGGGCGGCGCCGGGCGAAGGGCCGGGCGGCCGGACGGGCGCGCCCCAGGGAGTCCGCGGTCGTGGTGGGCGCCCGGTTGGCCGGCGAGCTGTGCATCACCCTCGGCGTGGTGATGCTGCTGTTCGTGGCGTACCAGCTCTGGTGGACCAACGTGCAGGCCGACGCGGCCGCCAGCAGCGCCCGCGACCAGCTGGAGCAGCAGTTCGACGCCCAGCCGCCGGCCCAGCCGGGCCAGCCGGCGCCGGACCCGAACAAGCCCGAGGCGTTCGCGCCCGGCAAGGGCTTCGCCATCATCTACCTGCCCAAGCTGGGCCTGAAGTTCCCGATCGCCGAGGGCACCGACAAGTCGGCGGTGCTCGACAAGGGCCTGGTCGGCCACTACACCAACACCGGGATGCCCGGCGACCAGGCGAGCAACTTCGCGCTGGCCGCGCACCGCAACACCCACGGCGAGCCGTTCCGGTACATCAACGAGCTGGGCAAGGGTGACAAGGTCGTGGTGGAGACCGCCACCGCGTACTACACGTACGAGATCACCGGCGGCATCCCGCAGACCTCCCCGAGCAACGTGAGCGTGATCAAGCCGGTGCCGAACGGCTCCGGGTACACCGGCCCCGGCCGCTACATCACGCTGACCACCTGTACGCCGGAGTTCACTTCCAAGTTCCGGCTCATCGTCTTTGGCAAGATGACCGAGGAACGGCCGCGCAGCCAAGGCAAGCCGGCCGCGATCACGGGCGGATAGCCGCCCGGTGGCCCGTTCGGAGGGGAACACCGCAGATGCAGGACGACGGGACCGCCCAGTCGGCAGAGCCGGCCCAGGAGGCCTTCCCCCCGCCCGGGGAGGGCCTCGCGCCGGGCGCCGGGTCCTCGCCCGGGGGCGGGGCGCGGGGCGCGCGGAGCCGGGCGCTGGCCGCGCTCGGCGTCTTCGGTGAGCTGCTGATCACCCTGGGCCTGGTGCTCGGCCTGTTCGTGGCCTACTCGCTGTGGTGGACCAACGTACAGGCGGACCGCTCCGCGGCGGCCGCCTCCGACAGGTTGCGCAGTTCCTGGGCCGCCGGCCCGACCGCCGGCCCCTCGGCCGCGCCCGGTGCCACCCCCGCGCCCGGCGGGGCCTCCGCGCCCGGCGAGGCCTCCGCGCCCGGCGGGGCCTTGGCGGCGCCGCCCGCGATCGGGGACGACGTCGGCTTCCTGCACGTCCCGGCGATGGGCCGGGACTTCCAGGTGCTGATCCGGATGGGCACCTCCACCGAGGTCCTGGACGAGGGCGTGGCGGGCGTCTACGAGCAGCCCTACAAGGCCGCGATGCCCTGGGACCAGGCGGGCAACTTCGCGCTGGCCGCCCACCGGGACGGCCACGGCGCCAAGTTCCACGACCTGGACGCCGTCCACAAGGGCGACGCGATCGTGGTCGAGACCAAGGACAAGTGGTACGTCTACAAGGTCGACGGCACCCTGCCGGAGACCTCCAAGTACGACACCGGCATCGTCGCGCCCGTCCCGGTCGGCTCCGGCTACTCCGGGCCCGGCCGCTACATCACCCTGACCACCTGCACGCCGGTGTACACCTCGCGGTACCGGATGGCCGTCTGGGGGAGTCTGGCGCGGGTGGACGACATGGACGCCAAGCGCACCCCGCCGCCCGAGCTGCGGCACTCCTGAGGGCCCTTCAGGGCCTCCTGGCGCCTCCTCAGGCTCAGTTCCCGGTAACGCCCGAGGGCCCGTCGCGATCACCGCGACGGGCCCTCGGGCGTCAGTTCGGGACGGTCAAGCCTCAGAACCAGGGGAACCAGGGCTTAGGGGTTGCCTTTGCCGGGGGGTGTGGGGAAGGGGTCGCCCCCTTTCGGCGGCTCGGCCGCCTTGGTGAACAGCTGGACCTGGGTGTTCGGGTCCAGCTGTTGGCCGGCTCCGGGGTTGCTCATCTGGACGATCGCGTTCGGGTCCTGCGGGCCGACCACGGTGTAGCCCAGGCCGTTCTTCTGCAGGGCGGCGATGGCGTCCGACAGCTTCTGGTTCTGCAGCGGCGGGACGGTGGCCTTGTCCGGCGCCTTGTAGACGGTCAGCGAGATCTTGCTGCCGGCCGGGGCCTTGGTGTTCGGCGGGACCGACTGCGCAAAGACCGTGTTGACCTTGGTCGGGTCGTTGGTCGGCGTGGTCTTCGAGGCGTCGACCTGGAAGCCTTGGCTCTGCAGCTGGTTCTGCGCGTCGTCCTTCTGCACGCCGACCACGTTCGGGACGTTCACCTTGGTCTTGCCCTGCGAGACCGTCAGCTTGATCGGGGTGCTCGGGTCGGCGCTGTTGTTCGCCGCCGGGTCCTGGGCGGTGACGGTCTCCTGCGGGGCGGTGTCGTCGTCCTTGTACTCGGTGGTGACGTTGGTGAAGCCGGCGTCGGCGAGCGCCTTGGTGGCCTGGTCCTTGCTCTTGCCGACCACGGGCGGCACCTGCGCCTTGGCCGGGCCGGAGGAGATCTGCACCGTGATGGCGGTGTTCTCGGCGACCTGGCCGCCGACCGCCGGGTTCTGGGTGCAGACCTGGTCCTTCTTCACGTTGGTGTCCGGGCAGGCGATCTTGTCGCCCTCGGTCACCTGGAGCTTGGTCCCGGCCGTGGTCTTGGCGTCGGCCAGGCTCTTGCCGACCAGGTTCGGCACGGCCACCTTCGGGGTGTCCTTGGTGCCCTTGTCGCTGAACATCGCCTGGGCCACGAAGAAGGTGCCGACCAGGACCAGCACGGCGGCCACCGCCAGCACGATCCAGGAGGTGTTGCCCTTCTTCGGCTGGTCCTCGCCGCGCCGGCCGCGGCGACCCTCGCCGTAGCCGTCCTCTCCGCCGCCCTGGCCGCCGGCGTAGGTCTGGCCGTAGCCGTCGTCCTGGTAGCCGGCCTGCGCGGAGGCCTGCGGCAGGAGGGTGGTCGGGCCGCCGCCGGGCTGCTGCGGCAGCACGTTGGTCTGGCCGTACGGGTCGTGCTGCTGCGGGTAGCCGTTCTGGTCGTAGCCGTACCCGGCGGCGCCCATGCCGTAGGCGGCGGCCTGCTGGGCGGCGGCGACCGGGAGGCCGTCGAGGAAGCGCTCGATGTCGTCGCGCATCTCGTCGGCGCTCTGGTAGCGGTAGTCACGGTCCTTGGCGAGCGCCTTCAGCACGATCGCGTCGACCTCGGGGCGCACCTCGGGGTCGAAGACGGACGGCGGCTGCGGCTCCTCCCGGACGTGCTGGTAGGCCACCGCGACCGGGGAGTCGCCGACGAACGGCGGGCGCACGGTCAGCAGCTCGTAGAGCAGGCAGCCGGTGGAGTACAGGTCGGACCGGGCGTCGACCTGCTCGCCCTTGGCCTGCTCCGGGGAGAGGTACTGGGCGGTGCCGATGACGGCCGAGGTCTGGGTCATGGTCATCCCGGCGTCGCCCATCGCGCGGGCGATACCGAAGTCCATCACCTTGACGTTGCCCTGCCGGGTCAGCATCACGTTGGCCGGCTTGATGTCGCGGTGCACGATGCCGGCCCGGTGCGAGTACTCCAGGGCCTGGAGGATGCCGATGGTCATCTCCAGCGCCCGCTCGGGCAGCAGACGGCGGCCGGAGTGCAGCAGCTCGCGCAGCGTCGACCCCTCGACGTACTCCATCACGATGTACGGGATGGAGATGCCGTCGATGTAGTCCTCGCCGGTGTCGTACACGGCGACGATCGCGGGATGGTTCAGGGATGCCGCCGACTGTGCCTCGCGGCGGAACCGGGCCTGGAACGACGGATCCCGGGCCATGTCGGCGCGGAGCGTCTTCACTGCGACGGAACGGCCGAGCCGGGTGTCATGGGCGAGGTACACCTCGGCCATGCCGCCGCGTCCGAGGACGCCGCCGAGCTCGTACCTGCCGCCGAGGCGACGAGGCTCTTCCATAGTTCCGACCCTCTCCCTCACCCGCCGGTGAGGTTGTGACGTAGGTGTCCCCGCACGCTCTGGGCGACGCCGCGCGCGCCGCGACCGGTTCTCCGGCCGGGCCGTGCGCCGCCTCGCGGGCGGCAACGGGCACACCCGCTGCTGGCGGATACGCTACCGGTCGCACCCCACCGGACCGGAGTCAGCCGTCGGCCGATATCAGACCGGTATCCGGGAGGGGGTGCCGATCGTGACATTCGCCTCACCCTCGACCGCGCTCCCCTACTTGCCGAGGGCGGCCTGCATCACCGCCTTGCCGATCGGGGCCGCGAGGCGGCCGCCGCTGATGCCGTCGCGGTTGTTGGAGCCGTCCTCGACCACGACCGCGACCGCGACCGACTGGCCGTCCGAGGTCTTGGCCCAGCAGGTGAACCAGGCGAACGGCAGGCCGGCGTTGTCCTCGCCGTGCTGCGCGGTGCCGGTCTTGCCGCCGACCTGCAGGCCGGGGATCTTGGCGTTGGTGCCGGTGCCGTTCTCGACCACCGAGACCATCAGGTCCTGCATCTTCTGCGCGGTGGCCGGGCTCATCGCCTGGGAGAACTGCTTCTCGGTGTGCTTGGAGATGGTGGTCAGCGAGGCCGAGCGCTCCTGATCGATCAGGTAGGGCTGCATCAGGCTGCCGTTGTTGGCGATCGCGGCGGAGACCATGGCCATCTGCAGCGGGGTGGCGCGGGTGTCGTGCTGGCCTATCGAGTCCTGGGCGGTGCCGTCCAGGCTGGGGCTGTCCGGGAAGATGCTCTTCTCGGAGCGGATCGGGGTGTCCACCGTGCTGTTGAAGCCGAACTTCTCGGCCTGCGCCCGCATCTTGTCCTTGCCGAGGTCCGCGCCCATCTTGGCGTAGACCGTGTTGCAGGACTGGTCCATCCCGGACTTGAGCGTGGCGTTCTCGCAGCGCTCGTTCGGGCTCTCGTTCTTCAGCACGGTCTGGGTGCCGGGCAGCGTGTACGGGTCCGGGGTCGACGTCGTGTCGTTGATGTTCTGGTACAGGCCGTTCTCGAACGCGGCGGTCGCGGTGACCAGCTTGAAGGTCGAGCCGG
Source organism: Kitasatospora sp. NPDC001159 (assembly GCF_053598235.1). NCBI lineage: Bacteria > Bacillati > Actinomycetota > Actinomycetes > Kitasatosporales > Streptomycetaceae > Kitasatospora > Kitasatospora sp. NPDC001159. Next base: position 106,927 of record NZ_JBSFJV010000009.1, on the reverse strand, counting down.
GCGGATAGGTCTCGCGCAGCGCCCGGTTGAGCATCGGCTTGTTCGGGTCCGCGTTGAGGTCCTGCCAGGCCTTGGTGTCGCCGCTGTCGCCGCCGGCGAAGGTGCTCGGGTCGTAGGACGGCGTCGAGACCAGCGCCAGGATCGCACCGGTCTTCGGGTCGAGCGCGACCACCGCGCCCTTCTTGTCGCCGAGGCCGTCGAAGGCGGCCTTCTGGACCTTGGCGTTGATGGTCGTGACGACGTCGCCGCCGCGCTTCTGCTCGCCGGTCATCATGTCCAGCGTGTTGCGGAAGAACAGCCGGTCGTCGGTGCCGGAGAGGATGCCGTCCTCCAGGTTCTCCAGCTGGCTGGAGCCGTAGGCCTGGGAGGAGTAGCCGGTCACCGGCGCGTACATCGGGCCGTCGACCCAGGAGCGCTTGTACTTGTAGCGCAGGCCGTTCACGAAGTCGGACTTCGTCACCGGCTGGCCGCTGACGATGATGTTGCCGCGCGGGTGGGCGTAGCGGTCGTACAGCTGGCGCTTGTTGTTCTTGTTGGACGCCAGGGACTCGGCCTGGACGCCCTGCACCCAGTTGGTGCGCACCATCAGGGCCAGGATCAGCACGAGGCAGAAGATCGAGACCCGTCGGATCGGCTTGTTCATCGGGCGGGTCCTCCCTGGCCCTCGGTGGCCGGGGCCGGTCCGGCCCCGGGTCGGCGGGCGCTGTCGCTGATCTTCAGCAGGATCGCGACCAGCGCCCAGTTGGCGACCACGGACGAACCGCCCTGAGCGAGGAACGGCATGGTCATACCGGTCAGCGGGATCAGCCCGGTGACCCCGCCGGCGACGACGAAGACCTGCAGCGCCATCGCCGAGGCGAGACCGACGGCGAACAGCTTGCCGAAGGGGTCGCGGGCGGCGAGGGCGGTGCGCAGGCCGCGCTGCACCAGCAGGGCGTACAGCAGGAAGATCGCCATCAGGCCGGTGAGTCCGAGCTCCTCGCCGAAGGAGCCCAGGATGAAGTCGCTCTTCGCGGCGAAGTTGATCAGCCAGGAGCGGCCCTGGCCCAGGCCCGAGCCGGTCACCCCGCCGGAGCCGAGCGCCATCAGCGACTGGCCGATCTGCTCGGTCGAGCCCTTGGGCGGGTTCGGCGAGAAGGCGGCCATCGGGTCGAGCCAGGCGTCGATGCGGACCTTGACGTGGCTGGTGGTCAGGGCGACCGCGACCGCGCCGCCGATCGACATCAGCAGGCCGAACAGGATCCAGCTGGTCCGCTCGGTGGCGACGTAGAGCATCACCACGAACAGGCCGAAGAACAGGAAGGACGTGCCGAGGTCGTTCTCGAAGACCAGGATCAGCAGGCTGAGCAGCCAGATCACGACGATCGGGCCGAGGTCGCGGCCGCGCGGCAGGTACAGGCCCATGAAGCGGCGGCTGGCCAGGGCCAGGGCGTCCCGCTTGACCATCAGGTAGCCGGCGAAGAACACGGTCAGGATGATCTTGGCGAACTCGCCGGGCTGGATGGAGAAGCTGCCCATCCGGATCCAGATCTTGGCGCCGAAGTCCTCCGCCCGGGCCGGGAAGAAGGCCGGCGCGGCGAGCAGGACCAGCGCCACCACCATCGAGATGTAGGTGTAGCGCTGGAGCACCCGGTGGTCCTTCAGCAGGACCATCACCCCGATGAACAGCGCGATCCCGAGGGCGGACCAGATCAGCTGGTTCCTCGCCGCCGGGAAGTTGCCGCTGAGCAGCTTGCCCGCCTTGTCCAGCCGCCAGATCATCACCACGCCCAGCCCGTTCAGCAGGGTGGCGATCGGCAGCATCAGCGGGTCCGCGTACGGCGCGAAGCGGCGTACCAGCAGGTGCGCGACCAGTGCCAGCGAGCCCATGCCGAGGCCGTAGCCGAGCATGCCGGCCGGCAGCTCGGAGTCCATCGCCAGCCCCACGTTGGCGTACGCCAGGATCGGCAGCAGGACCGCGAAGACCAGCAGCGCCAGCTCGGTGTTGCGCCGGTTCGGCGCGCCCTGGAGCGAGATGGTGGTGTTGCCCCGGCGCCGGGGCGCGGCACGCTCGGCCACCGCCCGGCGCCGACCGCCGGCGCGGCCGGTGTCACCGCTCAGGTTGTAGCTGCTCACGAGGTGACCGCTCCCTGACGGCCGGCAAGCCCGCTCCGGGCGGACCTATGTCGGATCACGGACGTCACGGCTTCGGGCAGGATTCGGCCCGATTGCGGTCGTCGTCGCTCAGCGGGGTCTGCTGGGGCTGCTGGGCCTGTTCGCTCGGGGCACCGGCCGTCGGCGGGGTGGCGTTCTGCGCCGGGGCGGAGGTGCTCGGGGCGGTCGGGGTCGGCGTGGCCGTCGGAGTGCCCGCGGCCGGGCTGCGAGGCTTGGTCTCCTTCTCGCCCGGGGTGGGCGGGGTGGCGGCCACGAACGAGGCCTTGCTGGCCTGGGTCGGCTGGGCGCCCTGCTGGGCCCCTCCGGCCGGGGCACCGGTGGAGGCACCGGCGACCTTCTGGCACAGCTGGGCCCATTCCCTGAGCCCTTGCACCGTCGTCTCGGCCTCCTTGCGGCTGCCGGCGGAGATGGTCTTGTTCACGTGGGTGCGCTGGTCCTGCGGCAGCCACTTCAGCGGGATGTCGCCGTACGAGGTGTCCATCGAGGACAGGCTCAGACCGGCCAGGTTCTGGTTGATGCCCTGGTAGACCGCGACGTGGTCGCCGTCCTCGCCGACGTAGTACTGGTCCTGGGTCCACTGGTAGCCGAAGTACCCGGCGCCGCCGAGCAGGCCGAGCGTGACCAGGACGGCCAGCGAGACGGTCAGGCCCCGGCGCTTGCGCTTGGGGGGCTGCTCCTCGTCGAAGTCCTCGGTGCCGTACACCGAGGGCTCGGCGGAGGGGTAGCCGTAGCCGGCCTCGCCCTCGTAGCCCTCGGCGGGGCCGAAGCCGCCCTGCGCGGCGCCGTAGCCGTCCTCGTAGCCCTCGGCCGGGCCGAAGGCGCCCTGGGGGCCGCGGCCCAGGCCGGCGGCGCGGCCGGCCGGGGTGTCCGCGATCGAGCGGTCGGCGGCGGCCGAGGACGGCGGGGTGTCGGCGACCGCGCCGACCACCACCGGGACGTCGTTGAACTGGCCGCTCATGGTGTCCGTGGCGCCGACGTCGATGACGTCCGCCACGATGCAGGTGATGTTGTCCGGACCGCCGCCGCGCAGTGCGAGCTGGATCAGCTCCTGCACGGTCTGCTCGGGCGAGTAGAAGCTGCCGAGGGTGTCCTGGAGGGTCTGGTGGCTGACCGGGCCGGAGAGGCCGTCGGAGCAGATCAGGTAGCGGTCGCCGGCCCGGACCTCGCGGATCGACAGGTCGGGCTCGACCTGGCCGCGGCCGTCCAGCGCCCGCATCAGCAGCGAGCGCTGCGGGTGGGTCTCGGCCTCCTCGGGCGTGATCCGGCCCTCGTCGACCAGGCGCTGCACCCAGGTGTGGTCCTGCGTGATCTGCACCAGCGCGCCGTCGCGCAGCAGGTAGGCGCGGGAGTCGCCGACGTGCACCAGGCCCATCCGCTGGCCGGTCCAGAGCATGGCGGTCAGGGTGCAGCCCATGCCCTCCAGCTGCGGGTCCTCCTCGACCATCTGCCGGAGCCGGTCGTTGGCGCCCTGGACGGCGTCGCCCAGTAGGGTCAGCAGGTCGGCGCCCGGCACGTCCTCGTCCAGTCGGACGATCGAGCCGAGCACCTCGGAGGACGCGACCTCGCCGGCCGCGGCGCCGCCCATGCCGTCGGCCACGGCCAGCAGCCGCGGCCCGGCGTAGCCGGAGTCCTCGTTCCCCTCCCGGATCAGTCCCTTGTGGGAGCCGGCGGCGAAGCGCAGCACCAGGGTCATGCGACCTGTGCCCCCCTCTGGGTCTTGGACGGGATGCTTGCCCTCATGCGCTACTACTTCCGCAGTTCGATGACGGTCCTGCCGATACGGATCGGCATGCCCGGCTGGAGCGGGGTGGGCGCGGTCAGGCGCTGCCGGTCCAGATAGGTGCCGTTGGTGGAGCCTAGATCCTCGACCGTCCACTGCCCAGTCTGATCCGGGTAGATCCTGGCATGCCGGGAGGACGCGTAGTCGTCGTCCAGCACGATGGTGGAGTCGTGGGCGCGGCCCAGGGTGATGGTCTGGCCCTGCAGCGCGACGGTGGTTCCGGCCAGCGAGCCCTGCACCACGACGAGCTGGGTCGGGCCGCCGCGGCGGCGGCCGCCCTGGGTCTGGCCCGCGGCGGACACGCCGGCGGCGGGCGCCGGACGTGCGGTGGCCGCGGCGGCCGGGGCACCGCCCGACGTGGCGTTGGCGCCGCGGCGGGAGGTGCGGGGGTTCACCTTGGTACCGAACAGGTCGCTGCGGATCACCTGGATCGCGACGATGACGAACAGCCACAGCACGGCGAGGAAACCCAGCCGCATGACCGTCAGGGTCAGTTCTGACATGGCCGTCCCGCCAGTCGGTGAGCGAGGCGCGCGAACAACTCGGACACTACCCTTCGACCTGCCGGTAGACGATGGTGGTGGAGCCCACGACGATTCGGGAGCCGTCGCGGAGCGTAGCGCGCTGGGTGTGCTGCCCGTCCACCACGATGCCGTTGGTGGACCCCAGGTCGAGCACCATCGAAGGGGTGCCGGGGCGGATCTCGGCGTGCTTGCGGGAGACCCCGGGGTCGTCGATCCGCACGTCCGCCTCCGTCGAGCGGCCGAGCACGCAGGCCGCGCCGGTGATCTGGTGGCGGGCGCCGTTCACCTCGACCCAGCGGCGGACCGAGGCGCCGTGGCCGGCGCCCGGGAAGGCGCGGACGTTGCCGCCGGCGGGCGGGGCCGGGGGCATCGCGGGGGGCGCGGCCGGCGGCGGGGGCGCGCTGTACTGCCCGGCGCCGCCCTGCTGCCACGGCGCGCCGGGGGCCGGGGCGGCCGGCTGGCGGTCGTAGCCGGGCTGCGGCGGGGCGTACTGCTGGGGCTCCTCGGCGGCCAGGGTGCGGCTGCGCACCCGGTACAGGCCGGTGTCCAGGTCGTCGGCCTTCTCCAGGTTCACCTGGAGCGGGCCCATGAAGCTGTACCGCTGGGCCTCGGCGTACTCGCGGACCATGCCGGCCAGTTCGGTGCCGAGCTGGCCGGAGTAGGGGCTGAGCCGCTCGAAGTCGTGGGGGCTGAGCTCGACGATGAAGTCGTTCGGCACGACGGTGCGGTCGCGGTTCCAGATGCTCGCGTTGTTGTCGCACTCGCGCTGCAGAGCGCCGGCGATCTCCACGGGTTGGACCTCGGACTTGAACACCTTGGCGAAGGTGCCGTTGACGAGACCCTCCAGCCGCTGCTCGAACTTCTTCAGCATTCCCATGGGGCACCCCCTTCCAGGGCTCGTTCGCCTGCCTGCCGACCGGGTCTCTCCGAGGAGCGGTCCTCCCGGGAGTCGGTCGTGCCTACTTGCGGTACTTCCGTACTGATCGTATCCACGCCGGGCCCTTCCGTACGGTTCCCGGACCGCGTGGTGCCCGGGGGTGGGCTCGGACACACAGGGTGACGCATTTCGGGTACGGCACGCCAGGTGTGCCGGTCGGAGCGGCCTCCCGCCCCTCGGTCACCCGTTCGTCGCGCATCCGTTCGGATGCGGTCAGTCTCCCCCGGATACGGATTCGGAGCTGCCCTCCAGGTCGTGCTACTGTTTTCCACGTCGGAAGGGCCGCCCCGGAAGGGAAGCCGGACCGAGGAAGCGCGAAGACCACATGGTACCGAGCGGTTCTGAGGGAAGGTCGGCAAAGAGGACAACACCCATGCGCGGGTGGCGGAATAGGCAGACGCGCTGGATTCAGGTTCCAGTGCCCGAAAGGGCGTGGGGGTTCAACTCCCCCCTCGCGCACAGCGAAGCCCCGCAGATCTTCGGATCTGCGGGGCTTTCTCGTCGTCCCGGAGCCCGCTCGGGCCCGTCGCGCCGGCTCGGGCGGATCAGGAGCGGGTGGCGGGCAGCTCGGCGCGGACCTCGAAGCCGCCGTCCTGGGTGGGGCCGGCGGTGAGGGTGCCGCCCAGCAGCTGGGCGCGCTCGCGCAGTCCGACCAGCCCGTGGCCGCCGCCCGGCAGGGTCTCGGCCGGGTGGACCGGCGGCGCCTCGTTGCGGACCTCGACCCGCAGTCGGCGGCCCTTCGCCCGCACCCTCACGTGTACCACCGCCTCCGGGGCGTACTTGGTGATGTTGGTGAGCGCCTCCTGGACGGTGCGGTACGCGGCCCGTTCGACCGCCTCCGGCCACGGGCGGTCGCCGGGGTTGAGCTCGGCGTCGGCGGTCAGACCGCTCTCCTCGATCAGCCGGGGCAGGTCGGCCAGCCGGGGCTGCGGGGCGAGCGGGGCGGCCGGGAGGGGGCCGCTGCTGCCGCGCAGCACCCCGACCATCTGGCGCAGCTCGTCCAGGGTCCGTACGGACAGTTCGCGGATGGTGCGGGCGACGGTCGCGGCGGCCGGGTCGCCGGTGCTCACCTGGAGCGCGCCGGCCTGGATGCTGATCAGGCTGACCTGGTGCGAGACCACGTCGTGCATCTCCCGGGCCAGCCGGCCGCGCTCGCTCATCAGCACCCGCTCGGCGAGCAGCCGGCTCTCCCGCTCCTGGCCGCGGGTCAGCTCGTCCAGCCGGGCGGCCAGCTCCCGCCGGGTGCGGGAGAGCAGGCCGGTGGCGGCCGGGCCGCCCGCCAGCATCACGGCCTGGATGGCGTCCAGGGCGGTGGCCCGGCTCAGGTCGAAGACGTTGTCGGGCAGCGGCCAGTGGAAGAAGGAGACCAGGGCGAACAGGGTCCCGCAGGGGATCAGGATCCTGGGGCCGGGGCGTTCGGCGGCCACCGTGTAGACGGCGGTGATCGGGGCCAGCCAGATCTCCTCGACCCAGCTGCCGGGCATGGTGAGCAGGAACACCGTCACCGGGAAGCGGCGGCGCCAGAACAGCGCGACGGCGGCCAGCGTGGACAGCGACAGCTGCCACCAGGTGGCGTCCCGGGCCACCAGCGCGGTGTCCATCAGGGAGTACAGGACGGGCAGCAGCAGCATCAGCCAGGGCGCGGTGCACCGGGCCGGCAGCCGGCGGGACGGCAGCGGGTCGGCGGCCGTCATGCCCCGTCGCCGGGCTTGGGCCGCACCAGGCCGGCCCGGTGGGCGAGCACGGCGGCCTGCACCCGGTTGGCGGCGCCGAGCTTGCCGAGGATGGCGCTGATGTGGTCCTTGACCGTCCCGGTGCCGAGGAACAGCCGGTCGGCGATCTCGGCGTTGGACAGGCCCTCACCGAGCAGCGCGAGCACGTCGAGTTCCCGGCCGGTGAGGGTGCGGGCCAGCGCGGTGGCCTCGGCGTCCGGGCCGCCGCCGTCCACGTAGCCGCCGATCACGGTGCGGGTGACGGTCGGGGAGAGGATGTTGCCGCCAGCCGCGAGCACCCGGACGGCGTGCACCAGCTGCTCGGGGGCGGTGTCCTTGAGCAGGAAGCCGGCCGCGCCGACCCGCAGCGCGGTGCCGATGTACTCGTCGGTGTCGAAGGTGGTGAGCATCGCCACGGCGGGTGGGTCGGGCAGGGCGCGCAGGCGACGCAGCACGGAGATGCCGTCGAGGTCCGGCATCCGGATGTCGAGCAGCACCACGTGCGGGCGCAGGCGCTGGACGTGGTCCTCGGCCTGCCCGCCGGAGCAGTCGCCGACCACCTCCAGGTCTGGGGCGGAGCCGACGATCAGGCCCAGGCCGGAGCGGACCAGGATCTCGTCGTCGACGATCAGCACGCGGGTGGTGGTGATGGTGCCTCCTCGGTTCGGGCGGCCGGGTTCGGGCGGTCCGCGGGGGTCGCTCTTGAGGGTAGGGGTAGCGACGGCAGGACGCCGAACGCACGGGGGGTGCCGACCCCCGCCGTTCGGCGGGGGCGGGAATCGGCTACCCGGTTCACGTAATTCTCAGGAACGGTGGGCAACCATGGAGTTGGCTGCCCTTTCCGGCCTGCCGCTCCGTGCGGGCGGCCGGTGGGCGGGGGGTGGCCGGTCAGTCCGTCGGGCCCGTGCGGGCGCCCGGCGCCGGGCCGTGTGCGGATGCGCCCCACTATCTGATCGTTTGGAATTGAGCTGTGTCGTCCACTGTGAAGCCGGAGCCGTCCGCCACGTCAGCCGGGCCCCGGCCCGCCGGGCTGCTCGACCGCTGGCGGCCGAGGGCCGCCGTGGCCTCCGTCTGGTACCTCCGGCTGCTGGCCCTGCTGAACGTCGCCACCGTACTGCTGGTGCCGTGGGGCAACCAGGTCTCCGAGCACAACGAGGGTGAGTACTTCACCCCGTACCTGATGACCTCGGGCCTGGGGGCCGCGGTGCTGTCGGTCTTCCTCGCGATCGCGATGCGGCGCCGCAAGCGGGCCGCGTGGATCTTCAACGCGGCGCTCGGCAGCGTGTTCGCGCTGCTGTACCTGGCGGTCATGGTGCTGCCCGGCGAGCGGTTCAGCAAGCACCCGCTCAACTACATCTCCACCGTCCTGACCTGCCTGTTCGTTCTGGCACTGCTGATCGGGCGCAAGGAGTTCACGTCCAAGGGCGACCGCTCCAACCCGAAGACCGCGGCGGCCACCTTCGTCGGCGGCCTGGTGTTCGGTGGCCTGGTCGGCGGGCTGCTGGTCTGGGCCACCAACGAGCTCAACGGCGCCGGCTTCTGGGACCTCTTCCGCTACTCGGTCGGCCGGATGATCACCATCACCCCGTCCGAGCACCTGCGCTCGGTGATCGCCGCACCGACCTGGGTGAACGCCGCGATCAACGCGATGGGCGCGGTGCTGTTCCTGCTGGTGCTGTACGTGGCCTTCCGCAGCCCGCGCGGCACGGAGCTGCTCAACCCCGAGGACGAGGCGAAGCTGCGCGGCCTGCTGGACAAGCAGGGCGAGCGGGACTCGCTGGGCTACTTCGCGCTGCGCCGCGACAAGGCGGTGATCTTCTCCCCCAGCGGCAAGGCGGCGGTGACCTACCGGGTGGTCGGCGGGGTCTCGCTCGCCTCGGGCGACCCGATCGGCGACCCGGAGGCCTGGCCGGGCGCGATCGACGCCTGGCTGTCCGAGGCCCGTGAGCACGCCTGGGCGCCGGCCGTGATGGGAGCCTCCGAGGAGGCCGGCGTGATCTACGCCCGGCACGGGCTGGACGCCCTGGAGCTGGGCGACGAGGCGATCGTCGAGCTGGACGAGTTCTCGCTGGACGGCCGCGCGATGCGGGTGGTCCGGCAGGCGTACAACCGGGTCAAGCGGGCCGGGTACACGGTGCGGATCCGCCGCCACGAGGACATCTCCGAGGCGGAGATGGCACGGCTGGTGGCCAAGGCCGACGAGTGGCGCGACGGCGCGACCGAGCGCGGCTTCTCGATGGCGCTCGGCCGGCTCGGCGACCCGGCCGACGGCCGCTGCGTGATGCTGGAGTGCCACGACGGGGACGGCGAGCTCGCGGCGCTGCTGAGCTTCGTCCCGTGGGGCCCGGACGGGCTCTCGCTGGACCTGATGCGCCGGGCCCGGGACACCGAGAACGGCCTGATGGAGTTCATGGTGATCGAGCTGCTGCAGCGCGCCGACGAGGTGGGGCTGAAGCGGGTCTCGCTGAACTTCGCGATGTTCCGCTCGGTCTTCGAGCGCGGTTCGCGGCTCGGCGCGGGGCCGGTGCTGCGGCTGTGGCGCTCCGTCCTCGGGTTCTTCTCGCGCTGGTGGCAGATCGAGTCGCTGTACCGCGCGAACGCCAAGTACCGGCCGATCTGGGAGCCGCGCTACCTGCTGTTCGAGAAGAGCAGCGAGATCCCGCGGATCGGCATCGCGAGCGCGCGGGCCGAGGGGTTCATCGTCGCGCCGAGCCTGCCCGTCCTGTTCCGGCGCCGGCACGCCGGGACCGCCGTGGTGGCTCCCCGGGTACCGGTGGCGGCACCGGACGGGAAGGGGTAGCCCCGTCGGGGGCGGAGGGGGCCCCTCGGTCGGATGGGGGACCCGGTGGGGGGATTGTTCTCCCCCCTGAGGATGACCTCAATCCCCATCCATGCCGATGTGGATTTGTTAACTGGCTTCTAATGTTGGAGTAGCTGAGTAGTTCGGGGATTCGGGAGAAACGGTTGTGATTCACAGGACCCACGCGGGGGGCGTGCGAAAGGGGCCGCTGGCGCTAGCCGGAACGGCCGCTGTCGCCGAGTGGGGAACGTTGTACGTGACGATCCGGGACGCGATGGTGCGAAAGAAGTTCGCCGCGTTCCCACTGGCCACGGTGGCGACGTTTCTGATCCTGCTGTTCAGTATCGTCCAGCACCTGCCGGGCGGCGAGCGTTTCGTCAACCACATCGGAGTGGTGCGGGCCTCGCTCCCGATGGGGGTCTCGCTGCTGCGGACCCCGCTGTCGTTGTACGTGCCGGCCCTGGACCTGCCGGTTTGGGGGGCGCTGGCCCAGGTGTTCGTGGTCTTCGCGATCGCCGAGGTCGTGCTCGGCCGGCGGATGACCCTGGTGGTCGCCTACGCCTGCACCCTGACCGGCACGCTGTTCGCCCGGGTCGGGGTGGCGATCGGGCCGGGCCACCTGTTCGGCTTCCCGAAGTGGGTCGCCTACGTGCGGGACACCGGGCCGTCGGCCGCGGTGGTGGCACTGGCGATCTGCGTCGCGTTCCGCTGCCGGGCCTGGCTCACCGCCGCCCTGGTGGCGGCCCTGATGGTCGGCGAGGCGGTCGTGCTGCCGAACCTGGCCGGTCTGGAGCACGTGGTCGCGGTGGTCACCGCGCTGCTGATCGCCGTCTCGGTCGAGGTCTTCGGGGACCTCTGGCCGCGGGTGCTGGCCGGGGTCGGCGCCGCGACGTCGGTGGCCGCGGTCGCCTCCCGGGAGGTCGCGGTGGAGGCCGGGCGGCGCCGTTCGGCGGGGGCCGTCATCCCCTGAGAGACCCAGCATCCGGAGACACCGCATCTGCAGTGTCGGCCGCGTACGCCAACCCACTGGTTCGCAGTGTGTCCGTACGCGGCCGTCACGCGTGCGGGAGGGGGAGTTCGAACCAGACGACCTTCCCCACGGCCTTGCGGGCGGTGCCCCAGCGTTCGGCGAGTTTGGTGACCAGGGTGAGGCCGCGGCCGGTCTCACCGAGCTGCTCGGCCGGCTCCAGCGAGGGCAGGTTGTGGTTGTCGTCGCTGACCTCGACCAGCAGCTTGTCCACTCGGATCAGCTGGAGCTGGACGGTGTCCCGGGCGACCCGGACGGCGTTCGTGACCAGCTCGCTGACCAGCAGCTCGGTGGTGTCGCTGAGCGCCTCCAGGTGCCAGGCGGACAGCTGCTCGCGGACCAGCGAGCGGGCCCGGCGGACCTCGCGGTGCTCCACGGTGAGGTCCCAGGTGGCCACCTCGGACGGGGCGACCCCGTCGAAGCGGGCCACCAACAGGGCGACGTCGTCCTTGCGGTCGTCCGAGTGCAGCCGCCGCAGCACCTCGTCGCAGGCCTGCTCGGGGCTCTGCTGCGGATCGATCAGGTTGCCGCACAGCGCCGCCAGACCGGCTCCTATGTCCCCGCCCCGCACCTCGACCAGGCCGTCGGTGCACAGCACCAGCATCGAGCCGTCCGAGACGTCGATGGTCTTGGCGACGAACGGCACCCCGCCGACGCCGATCGGCGCGCCGGCCGGGATCTCCAGCAGCTCGCCGGTGCCGTCCGGGTGCACCAGGACGGGCGGGACGTGCCCGGCGCTGGCCAGCTCGCAGGTCCGGTTGATCGGGTCGTAGACCGCGTACAGGCACGTCGCCAGGTGGTCGTCGCCGAGCTTGTGGGCCAGGTTGTCCAGGTGGCGCAGCAGCTGGCCGGGCGGCAGGTCCAGCGCGGCGAGGGTCTGCATCGCGGTGCGGAAGCGGCCCATCGCGGCGGCGGAGTGGATGCCGTGGCCCATCACGTCGCCGACCACCAGGGCGACCCGGCTGCCGGGCAGCTGGATCGCGTCGAACCAGTCGCCGCCGACCTCGGCCTTGGGATCGCCGGGCAGGTAGCGGTGGGCGATCTGCACGCCGGGGATCTGCGGCGGGCGGGTCGGGATCATCGAGCGCTGCAGGGTGGTGGCGACCCTGGCCTCGGCGCGGTGCAGTCGGGCGTTGTCCAGCGACAGCGCGGCCCGTACCGCCAGCTCCTTGAGGGTGGCGGCGTCGCTCTCGTCGAAGGGGGCGCGGTCGGGCAGCCGGAGCAGTTTGAGGATGCCCAGCACGGTGCCCCGGGCGGACAGCGGCACCACCAGCATCGAGCGGCCGGAGACCACCGGAGCCAGCCGGGCGCCGCCGAGTGCGATCGCGTAGTCGACCGCGACGTCCGCGCTGATCATCGGGACCAGCACCGGCTGGTTCAGCTGCAGGGCCATCCCGGGCGGGGTGCGGCGGGGCATGCTGACCAGCGAGCCCTCGGAGAGCACGTGGTCCCAGGCGCCGCCGGTCTCGTTGAACACCAGGGCGACCCGGCGCAGCATGGTGTCGTCGTCCGGGCGGGCGACCGGCAGCTCGGAGTCCGAGATCAGCCCGTCCACCAGGTCCACGCAGGCGAAGTCGGCGACCCGGGGGACCAGCACCTGGCACAGCTCGCGGGCCGTGAAGCCGAGGTCCAGGGTGGTACCGACCTTGCCGCCGACCTCGTTCAGCAGCGCCAGCTGCTCGCCGGCCTGCCCGTTGGTGAGGAACGGGCCGAGCCGTCCGCCGGGGGCGCCCTCGGCGCTGGCGGGGGCCGGGACGGCGCCGGACGGGGCATGGTCGGCGCGGCGGGGCGGGAGGCCGTTGGCGGACGACGCGACGGCGGTGGCCTGCTGCTCGATGGTGGCTCCTCCTCCGGTGGGTGGGGGGACCTCCGGGCCGGAGGCCGGGGGAGGGACGGACGGGGTGCCCGCCGCGCCCGCCGGCCCGCCGCCGACCGCGGCGGGCTGGGCGACGGGCCGGTCGGCCGCCTCGCACTGGGCGGGCAGCGGGCCGGTCGGACGGCGGCCGGGCGTGGACTGCTCGGGCTGCGGGCCGACCCGGGCGGCGCGTTGCTGGGGCGTCGGGTAGCGGCGGCCGAGGCCGGCGGCCGCGAGCGCGGCGCCGCTCTGCGGGTCGGAGGGCAGCACCGGCAGCACGGTGGCCGCGTCCAGCCGTAGGGCGGGCAGCCCGCCGCGCGCCACCGCCTCCAGCAAGGGCGCCCGGTGGGCGGCAGGCAGCAGCCGGGCCAGCGGCTCGGGCAGCGCGGCGGCGGCCGGGGTGAGCGTCGCGGTCAGCCCGTGGAAGCCGCCCCGGGCGGCGGGGGCGGCGGCGAACGGCAACAGCCGCTCGCCGAGCGCGAGCCGGGGCCCGGCGGTGCGCAGCGGGCGGGCGTCGGCGGCCAGGGCGAGCAGTCCGCCGGACGGGCCGGGCAGCGGGTAGGCCCACCAGAGCACGTCGCGCTGGTGCTCCTCGCGGTCGGTCACGGTCAGCCGGCCGGCCCAGGGGTGGCCGTCGGCGGTCAGCTCGGCCAGGGTGTCGAGGGCGTCGCGGCGTCGGCGTACGGCGCAGCGGCCGAGCAGCCGGGACTCCAGGGCGGGCAGCAGGCCGGAGGCGGGGCGGTCGGTGGCGGCCTCGGCGCGGTGCCCGAACAGCTCCTCGGCAGCCCGGCTCCACTGGGCGATCCGTCCGGTCCGGTCGATCTGGACGAGGGCGAGCCGAAGCAGGGCGGCCACCCCGCCCGAGTGGTCGCCCGGCGCGGTCTCGGCGCCCGCCGGACGCGGTGTGGAGTTGGACTCGGCCACCATGGATTGGGTCTGCTCCCGCCTGGCCGCCACGCCTGGAGGCGGCCGTCTCTCCGGAGGAAGGCACGCTGTGCGGATACCAGCGAAGCACGGACCGGGCCGGGCCCGACACCGAAACGGGGAGATTCCTCAGGATCGGTTGCGTGTCGCGTGCCGCGCGCCGGTTCGTACCCCCGCTTCACCCGGACGGCGCTTGCCTGCGCGACGGTAGGGTGGCAGGCCGGGCCGCCCCCCGCGGCGGTTCCGCAGGACCCTGCCGGCCGGACGAGACAGAGGCGAGAAGTGAGCGCGCAGAGCCCCGTTCGGTGGACGGACCCGGAGCAGCAGGAGCTGGAGGAGCAGGTCGCCGCGGCCGAACTCGCCTGGCTCAGCATGGACGTGGACGTGCAGACGCTGCGGGTCGAGATCGACAACTTCGCGCTGATCCACCATCAGCTGCTCGGCCCGCTCTACGCCCGGCTGGACGAGCTGGACGCGCTGGTCGCCGAGGCCGTCGCGGCCCGCACCGGACGGCCCGAGGACGTGCGCCGGGCCGCCGAGGCGCGGCAGCAGGTCGAGGAGCTGCCGGACCTGGACGCCCTGTTCGACTCGGTGCGGGAGAAGGCCGGGGAGGAGCACTCCGAGGCCGCCCCGCCACCCGCCGCGCCGGCCCGGGTGAAGCCCGGCAAGGAGGCCCAGCGGATCTACCGCGAGCTGGTCCGCCGCGCCCACCCCGACCTGAGCACCGACCCGGCCGAGCAGCAGCGCCGGGCGGCCTTCCTAGTGAGGGTCAACGAGGCCTACGCGTACGGGGACGCCGCCGCGCTGGAGGGCCTGGCCGCCGAGTGGTCCACCGCGCCGGAGGCCGCGCCCGCCCTCGACTCCCCCGACCGGCTGGGTTGGCTGCGCCGCCGGCTGGACTGGCTGACCGCCAAGATCGCCGAGACCGCCACCGAGCAGGTCAGGCTGGAGCGGACCCCGATGGGCCAGCTGCTCGCCCTTGCCCCGCAGGACCCGGACGGGCTACTGGAGCAGCTCGCCGAGGAACTGCTCGCCAAGGCCGCCGCGCAGCAGGCCGAGCTGGAGCGGTTGCTCGGTGCCCCCGGAACGGTGCCGGTGGGCGAGAATGACACGGACCCGACCTACTCCCAGGAGAGCCACACGATGTTCGCGCAGATCCCCACCACCGACGCCGCCTCCGTCCCGGCCGACGCCGCCCTGCTGGACGTGCGCGAGCAGGACGAGTGGGACGCCGGCCACGTGGAGGGCGCGCTGCACATCCCGATCGGCGAGGTGATCGCCCGGCTCGGCGAGCTGCCCGACGCGAAGCTGTACGTGCTCTGCCGGGTCGGCGGCCGCTCCGCGCAGGTCGTCCAGTACCTGGTCCAGCAGGGCCTGGACGCGGTGAACGTGGACGGCGGGATGTACGCCTGGGACGGTGCGGGCCGCCCGATGGTCAGCAGCAGCGGCCAGGCGGCCTTCGTCCTGTAGGCCCCGTTCGTCGGCCCCGTTCGTCGGTGGGGGAGGATGGGCGCACGCCGCGCCGGTACGGGCCGGCGGCACGCCGTTTCGGGCGGGGGAGGCCATGACGGAGACCACGGACCGGCCTGCCTCGGGGCGGGTCTGGTCGAAGCCCGCGCAGCTTGTCCTCGGCTTGGCCGGGGCGCTGCTGGCGGGTGGCACCGGGCTGTTCCTGGCCGCGGTGTTCCTGCACGTCGCGCCCGCCAACTCGCTGTCCCGGCAGTACCGGGACCAGATCGACGGCGTGATCTACCCGGAGTTCGAGCAGAACTGGAAGCTGTTCGCACCCAACCCGCTGCAGCAGAACGTCAGCGTGGACGCCCGGGTGCGCACCGTCGCCGACGGCGGCTCCACCCACACCCGTGACTGGATCGGGCTGACCGCGCAGGACCTCGCCGCGATCCGGGGCAACCCGGCGCCCAGCCACGTCGACCAGAACCTGCTGCGCCGCGCCTGGGACTTCTACGACGGCTCGCACGACCAGGACGAGAAGCAGACCGATCCGCGCGGGCGGCTCGCCGAGCAGTACCTCAAGCGGATCGCGCTGCAGCGGATCGGCCGGGAGGTGGACGGCGAGCGGGTGCTGGAGATCGAGTTCCGGGTGACCTCGGCGACCGTCCCGCCGCCCTCCTGGAGCGGTGAGGCCGCGGCGCCCGCGCCCAAGGTGCGGGAGCTGCCGTGGTGGGCGGTCGGGGACGAGGACTACCGGGGGCTCGGGTGAACGAGGTACGGGCTTCGCAGCCGGTGGAGCCCGTACGGCCGGGGCTGCTGGACGGCATCCCGCGGCAGGGCGGGCAGCCGCCCGTCCCCGCGGTGCCGCCCGGCGGGCCGGGGGCGGTGCTCGGGCGGGCGGCGGAAGCGTTCACCGGGCGGGTGCTCGGACGGCACCAGGCCGCGGTGGTGCGGATCGGCTTCGGGCTGGTCTGGCTCGCCTACCTGCTGCGCGAGTGGCCCAACCGGCGGGTGCTGTACGGCGACCGATCGCCCTGGTCGATGGAGCTCGCCCAGCGGATGCTGACTGACAACGGGGCGTTCACCGTGCTGCCCTGGTTCGGCGGGCGGCTCTGGTTCGAGCTGGTCTACCACCTGGCCGTGCTGGCCGCCCTGGCGGTACTGCTGGGCTGGCGGACCAGGGCGAGCACGGTGCTGTTCCTGGTCACCGTGCTGTCGCTGCAGAACCGCAGCGTCCTGCTCGGCGACGGCGGGGACAACGTCGTCCACCTGATGGCGGTCTACCTGGTCTTCACCCGCTGTGCCGAGGTCTGGTCGCTGGACGCCCGGCGCACCCGGGCCGGGTGGTCCGGGGTGGTGCTCTGGGCGCTGCTCGGCGCGGTGCTGGCGGTCTGCCAGTTCGGCGACTTCTCCGGCGACACCCTGACCTGGAGCGGCCCGACCTTCCCGTACCTCGGCTGGTCGCCGCTGTTCTGGGGGCTCTGGGCGGTGGCCGGGCTCTGGTGGGTGCTCGGGCGGCTGCGGCCCGGGGGCGAGCCGCGGGCGGTGCTCGACGCGCTGGCGAACATGGTGCACAACTGCGCGATGCTGGTGATCGCCGCCGAGGTGGTGCTGATCTACTCCACGGCCGGCTGGTACAAGGTGCAGGGCTCGCGCTGGCAGGACGGCACCGCGCTGTACTACCCGCTGCACCTGGACTACTTCACCCCCTGGCCGGGGCTGTCCATGCTGGTCGGCTCGGCGCTGCTGCCGGTGTTCCTGATCTCCTACGGCACGGTGATCCTGCAGGTCGCCTTCCCGTTCACGCTGTTCAACCGGCGGGTCAAGAACGTGCTGCTGGTGGTGATGATGGCCGAGCACCTGGGGATAGCGGTGGTGCTGGGGCTGCCGGTGTTCTCGTTCGCGATGGTCGCGGCGGACGCGGTGTTCCTGCCGACCGGCGCCCTGCTCTGGGTGGCGGCGCGGCTGGGGCGGATCGGGTTCAGAGGTGGTGCGGGCGGGGACCCGGCTGCTGGGGTCGCTCTGCGGGGGAGTTCGGAGGGGCGGTAGGCGGGAGCGAACCACCGGGAGGTGCGCGTTTCGCGAAGCGACTGCCGAGCGAAGCGAGGTGGGAGCATGAGCGGCATGGGAGACGACGAGCTGGTGCGGGCGTGGCGGACGGCCGAGCAGGAGCCGGGGGCGGTGCTGCTGGACGGGTTCCACGCGCTGAAGCACGCGCTGCGCTTCGGCGGTGACGTCCGTCGGGTGTTGACGGCCGATCGGGCGGCGCTGCTGGCGTTGGCCGCCGAGCTGGCCGAGGACGTCGTCCCGGCGGTGGACGCGCTCGCGGTGGAGCTGCCCGAGGCCCGGTTGCGGACGCTGGCGCCCCGGCTGCACCCGACCGGGGTGATCGCGCTGGCCGTCCGCCCGTCCGCCGAGGCCAACCGGGCGGTGCTGGCGCAGCGTCCGCGCAAGGCGCCGGTGGTGCTGCTGGAGAACCCGCGCAACCTGGGAAACGTCGGGGCGGTGATCCGGTTGGCGGCCGGGTTCGGCGCCACCGGGGTGGTGACCACCGGGGACCTGGACCCCTGGCACCCGACCGTGCTGCGCGGCAGCGCGGGACTGCACTTCGCCACCGCCGTCGAGCGGCTGAGCCTGCCGGAGCTGCCCGCCGGGCCGCTGTACGTGCTGGACCCGGAGGGCGAGGACATCCGCGACCTGCCGTTCCCGGACGACGCGCTGCTGGCCTTCGGCACCGAGCGGCACGGCGTCTCGGCGGAGCTCAAGGCCCGCGCCGACCAACTGGTCGCGGTGCCGATGCAGGCCGGGGTGTCCAGCTTCAACCTGGCGACCAGCGTCGCGATGGGCCTGTTCCACTGGATGTCCGGCAAGCGCTGAGGCGCGGCGGATCGGGCTGAGCGGGTGCGGACCATTCGAGCCACCCGGTGTGGTGCGGGCCGGGCGGAGCCGGTAGTGCCGGTACGGACCCGGTGCTGTTCCTGGAGGAGGATCAGCGCGGGTTGGCGGGCGAGTACTCGGGACCGGTCCAGGCCAGCGGGGTGGCGTCGGCGAGTTCCAGCACGCCGGTGACGGTCAGTTCGACCATCCGCTCGGCGCCCGGGGCGGCCTCCCGGGCCTCCTCGGACCAGTCGGCGCGGGCCTCGCCGGTGACCAGCAGCGCCCCGCCGGTCTCCCAGTCGGGCAGCAGGAGGCCGGCCCGCGGGTCCAACTCCAGGTTTCCGAGCGTCATGAACATGCTGTTGCCCCGGTATTCGGGCCAGCGCACCCGGTCCGGCCCGATCGCCTCCAGGAAGCCCGGGAAGCCGCCGCGGTGCGAGGCGTCCACACTGCCGTCCGGGCCGGCGGTGGCGATGAAGAAGGTGTCGGCGGTGGCCACGGCCAGCTGCTGCGCCGTCGACAGCACCGGGCCGGACGCGACCGTACGGGGCGCGCCGGCGCCCGGGCGGTCCAGCGGGGTGCGGCGCTGGATGTACTTCGGGCAGTTGGAGACCACCTCCTCGGCGTGGACCGTCAGCCCGCCCCGGCCGTCCGGCGCCGAGCGGCCGTTGAGCCGCATCCGGCGGCGACCGGCCGGGTCCAGGGCGATGGTGCCGACCCTGGCCGGGCGGTCCAGCGCCTCGGCCAGCGGGTCGGCCCCGGCCGGGCGGGCGGCGACCGTCATCGTCCGCTCGTCCGCGGCCTGCAGGAAGCCGGCCGGGCCGGCCAGCTGGGTGGCCCAGATCCGGCCGTCGAGGTCGGCGGCGCCGACCACCAGCATCCGCCGCTCGGTGAGGAAGCGGGCGGCCACCGCCGGGACGGTGCTGCGGATCGACCGGCCGGCGTGGTCGGCCCGTTCGGTCAGGCCGGCCCGGGCCTGGGCGGCCCGCTCTCCGGCGTGGTACGGCGTGCTGACGGTCGTCATGGTGTGCTCCCTCCTCGGCACGGTCGGTGTACTCCCCCGTGGCCCACCGGTCGTGCCGGCCCGGAATCGGTCGGATCCTTCGGCTTAGAAGAAGCCGCAGGTCGGGGCGCCGGTGGTGGGCGCCTCGGCGTCGGTGTGGTCCACTCCGGTGCGGGTGTAGATCTCCAGCCGGATGCCGTCCGGGTCGGAGAAGAAGATACCGCCGGAGGCCGAGCCCTCGCCGTGCGGGACGACGCCGTCGTAGGCGAACTCGGCGCCCAGCTCGCGCAGCAGCTGCTCGGTGGCGCGGACCTCGTCCAGGCTCTCCACCTCGAAGGAGAGGTGGTGCAGGCCGGGGGTCGCGGTGGAGAAGGCGCCGGTGCTCTGCTGCCAGAGGGTGACCACCAGGCGGCCGTCGCGGCCGAGCAGCGCGTAGCGGCGCTCGGGGTCGGTGCTCTCGTGGGCGACCTGGAGGCCGAGGACGGCGCGGTAGAAGTCGACCGAGCGGGCCAGGTCGGTGACGTTCAGGCCCACGTGGCCGGTCTGCAGGGTGCGGAGCAGGGTGGTGCTGGACATGCCTGGTCACTCCCGGAGGCTGGGGCGGTCCGGCGAGGCTCCTGCCTAACCGGTACTCATCAGATTAGGAGTTAGATGATGGAGCGTCAACCACTACTAGCTTTCATAGGGGTTAGATTTTCCGGAGTGGGAACGCGAAAGCCCCGCCGGACCGACGACGGTCCGACGGGGCCTCTGGGCGGGAGGGGCTAGGCCCACTCCCAGCGGATGCCGATGTGGCCCGGCTGCTGGTCCGGGGCCAGGACGTGGGCGCTCGCCGAGGCGCCGATCCACAGCTGCTCGCGGCGGTGGTCGACGTCGGCGCCCGGCTCGCGGTCGTAGCGCTCGCAGTGCACCGGGACCGCAGCCGGGTCGAAGTGGACCTGGAGCACGTACTCGCGCACCTGGGTGGCGAAGCGGCGGCTGTACTCCATGGTCGGGCCGCCGGGCGGGATCTCCACCTCGTACTCGAAGACCGTGCTGTCGCCGAGCCCGAGCGGGCGGTCCAGCATCAGCTCGGCGACGGTCAGCCCGACCTCAGGGCGGCGGCGGACCCGGCCGAGCCGGCCGTGCCGCACCGAGGTGATCTCCGGGCAGCCGGTGGCCTCCTCGTCGGCCTTGTGCACCACCAGGCAGCGACCGACGCCGCCGACCGTGGCGCGCACCACCTGGCGCATCCGGAGCAGGTTGGCGCGCCGCTCGGCGTCCACGTAGTACGAGTCGTGGATGCTGAGCCGCTCCAGCTCGCCGGCCGGCGGGGCGTCCAGCTCGGAGAAGATCGCGGCGATCTCCTGCTCGCCCGGCCAGACGTCCTCCAGCCCCAGGTGGCTGGTGGTGGCGGCGGCGGCCCAGCGGCCGCGCGGGCGCGGCGGGCCGAGCAGCGAGGAGAGTGAGCTGTGCGGCAGGCCGAGCAGCTCCTCCAGTAGGTGGACGGCGCGCAGCGAGCTGGCCCGCTCGGGCTGGCTGCGGCCACGGCGCCAGTAACTGAGGGTAGTCACACTGACCCTGACGCCGCGTTGGGCGAGCGCCGCGCGGATCCGGTCCAGGCTGAGGCCGCTGGCCTCGATGGCCAGGTGCAGGGCGTCCGCGAAGCCGCCGGCCGGGGCGGGGCGTCCGGCGGACGGCGCGGGCGCCGGGGCGGGCGCGGGCGGGTCGGTACGCTCCGTACGCGATCCGACCAGCCGCAGCCGCGCGGCGTCCTGAGGTTGCTGTGCGGCCATGCAGTGACCCTCCCCACCAGGTGAGTTCGGTGGCACCGGGCTGGCGCCGGGGCGCGCCGCCAGCGGCTTCACCGAGCTTTGGGGAACCCTATGCACGGTCGAGAGGCTACGTCATCAGTCGCGCGTATGACAGTGGTCACGACAGGTGAACCGGATGGTTAGCGATCTTGAAACAGTCCGGAAACACAGCCGGAACGTCGGACGCGGGAAGGCGCCAACCGTGACGGAAACGGACACCGCCGGGGCGGGCCCTCTCGGCGCCGCCCCGGCGGGGGTCTCGGTGGTGCTGCTCTTGTGGAGCTACCGGCCGGTGATCACTTGACGTTCAGCGCGACGTCGTCGACCACGAAGCTGGTCTGGTTGGAGCCGTCCTCGGTGCCGGTGAACTTGATGGTCACGGTCTGGCCGGCGAAGGAGGTCAGGTCCACCGTCTGCTGGACGTAGCCGGAGGCCGCGTCCGCGTTGGACCAGGTCTTCAGCGTGGTGTTGTTGCCCTGCAGGGTCAGGGTGTCGTACGCGGTGCTGCCGGTCTCCGCGGTGTCGATGTGCAGCCAGAAGGTGAGGGTCGCGGAGGCGCAGCCGGTCGGGACCGAGACGGTCTGCGACAGGGTGTCGGTGTGGGTGGTGCCGTAGCCGTCCAGCCAGGCCTTCCAGCTGCCCGAGTGGGCCGGCTGCGAGCTGCTGTTGTCGACGACGCCCGAGGAGGTGGTCCACGGGGCGGCGGTGCCGGTCTCGAAGCCGCCGTTGCCGATCAGCTGGGCGGCGGTGCAGCCGCCGGTGGGCGGCGGGGTGGTGCTGCCGCCGCCGAGCAGGGCGGTGGTCAGGGCGTCGGCGACCGGGGAGCCCCAGCCGGTGACCTGGTCATAGCCGGCCTTGGCGGAGAAGTCCTGGTTGGCGCCGGTGGTCACGTCGTGGAAGGTGCTGCCGTAGCTGCTGCTGTTCGCGACCGCGTACAGCCGCGGGCTCGCCTCGCCGAGGGCCGGCTGCCCGGCGGCCTTGGCCTTCTGGTTGAACTGGGCGGCGTAGCCGGACCACAGCGGCGCGGCCGCGCTGGTGCCGCCGTAGACCTGCCAGGCGCCGGCCGTGTAGATCGAGAAGCCGCTCTGCGGGTCGGCGTTGGAGGCGACGTCCGGCACGGTGCGCATGGTTCCGTTGACGCCGGTGCCGGTCTGCCAGCTCGGCTTGCTGAACACGGTGGAGACGCCGCCGCCGGCGGTGCTCCAAGCGCTCTCCGAGGAGTAGGTGTTACTGCTGGTGACCTTGAGGTTGGTGCCGCCGACACCGGTCTGGTGCGGGCTGGACGCCGGGAAGTCGACGGCCTTGACGGTCGAGCCGCTGGTGGAGCGGGTGCAGTCGCGCGAGCCGTCGTCGCCGGAGGCGGAGAAGATCGAGATGCCCTGGGCGGCGGCCTGCTTGAAGGCGTTGTCGACCGCGGTCATCGAGGCGGCGGTGGTGTCCGGCTCGCAGGAGCCCCAGGAGATCGAGATGACCGAGGCCTTGTTGTCGGCCACGATCTTGTTGGCCATGTCGATCTCGCCCTGGTCGTTGTTGGGCGCCTCGTAGATCAGCTGGGTGGCCTTGGGGGCCGCGCCGCGGACGATCTCGCTGTCCAGCTCGACCTCGCCCTCGCCCTGGCCGGGCGCCGAGTCGTAGTTGGCGCCGTCCACCGAGACGGTGGAGACGGCCGGGCCGGTCAGGCCGAACTGCGAGTCGTAGGTGGTCAGGTCCGAGGACTTGTAGCCGTCGAACTCCCAGAGGGCGACCGTCGTGCCGGTGCCGTCGGCGCCGGTCTTGTTCAGGTTGTAGGCGCCGGTGTACTGGGCCGGGCTCATGCCGCTCGGGGTGGCGGAGGCTGCGCTCGGGGTGACCGCGTTCGGCTTGGCGAGGTGGGTCTTGCGCACCGCGTGGTTGTCCAGGCCGCTCACGCCCTGGACCACGGAGGCCAGGTCGGCGGGGATCGAGGCGGCGGCGTCGTTGGCGAAGAACGCCCGCTGCAGCTGCGGGTCCACGTAGGAGCTCTCGTGGGTGCCGAAGGCCTGCGAGATCTGCGCGTTGGTGCCGTGGGCGGTGACCACCTGGCGGTTGGCGCTCACGTCGCCGACGGTCAGGCCCTGCGCGGCCAGGTACGCCTTGACCCGGTCGACGTCCTGCTGGGTCGGGCCGAACTGCGCGGTGAACTGCTCCGGCGTCAGGTACTTGCCGAACTCGGGTGCGCCGGGCGTGGCGACCGCGGTGAGGAAGCGGTCCAGGGCGTCGGCGTTGCGCAGCTTGAGGCTGACGGCCACCGAGATCTGCTGCTCGGCCGGGACGTCACCCTTCTTCTCCGAGTGGGCCACCGCCGGGTTCACGGTGTTCGGCAGGGCGACGCGCGGGGTGGCGTGCGGGGTGGGGGCGGCCTGCGCGGTGGAGACGCCGAGCGAGACGGCGGTCAGCGGCAGGACGGCTATCGCCGCAGCGAGTGCGAGGGTGCGGGGGCGCAACAGATCCTCCTCGGGCCGGCTGTGGGGGGCCGGCAAGGGGCCAGGCGTTCCGGGGTGAGAACGCTGGCTCGAACATGTCAGAACAGATGCGCGAGATGTCCCATGTCCAAGCAATTCGTTGCTAAAAAACAGTCAACTGTGGAGCCCCGGAAGGCCGGTGATTCCATACAGTGAATGGCCGGAATTCCAGCACTGGTCCATACCAATTCACGGTGCGGGGCGCGGACGTAGAATCGGGCGGAGCCGAGGGAGAGGGACGACTGACGTGACGGCAGACCCGAGGGACCCCCGACCGCTGACCGGCGAGCCGCTCGCGCTCGACCTGCTCAACACGCGCTGGGCCGGAACGCCCGTCAACGATCTGCTCACTGGCGTCGAGGAGTACCGGATCTGGCTCTCCTCCAACGGGTTGAGCGGGCGCTGCACGGCCGACGAGGCCGGGCTGACGGCGATCCGGGAGGCTCGTGAGGCGATCGGACTGGCCGCCCAGGAGGCCCGTGAGCGAGGCGAGTTGAGCGTACGGTCGCGCGACGGGTTGGACGCGGTGCTGGCGCACGGGCGCATCCGGCGGACGGCCGGAGCGGGCGGGGCCGCGGACCTGGTGGAGGCCGACCGGCCGGAATGGCTGGCGCCCTGGCTGGCCGTGGACGACTTCCTCACCCTGCTCGGGCAGGGGGCGCACCGGGTGAAGCAGTGCGCACACGAGGCGTGCATTCTGCATTTCTTCGACGCCTCGCAGAACGGCCGCCGGCGCTGGTGCCGGATGGCCGTCTGCGGGAACCGGGCGAAGGCGGCGCGGCACTACGTGAAGGCGCGGGGTTAACGGACGACCGAACAAATGGTCGGCGGGTGCGGTGAGGTGCCGCACCCGCCGACTGCTTGTCAGGCGGCGCCCAGCCAGCTGGTCAGGGCCTCGGCGAGCTCGCCCTGGCCGGGGTCGACGGCGGCCCAGGCGACGTAGCCGTCCGGGCGGATCAGCAGGACGGTGTCGGCCAGCTTGCCGTGCGGGTCGGCCGGGGCGGCGGAGACCATCCGGTCCGCCCAGGGCTCGGCGGCGGTCAGTTCGTCATTGCTGACCAGCACGAACCGCCCGGCACGCAGCGCCTCGTAGAGCCGCTCGGGGCCGGCCGGGGCGCCCTCCTCGGGCTTGCTCAGCGCGGTCAGCCGCAGGTCCGGGACGCGCTTGCCGACCTGCGGGTGGGCGCCCTTGGGGGCCTGGTACGAGATCTCGATGCCGGCGACCATCCGGGCCCCGCGCTCGCTGAGCAGGTCGAGATGGCTGCCGAGCGCGGTGATTGCGCCGCGAAGGGCGCGGGTGGGGGTGGACTCGGCGAGCGCGATCCGGATCAGCGCGCCGGAGGTGCGCAGCACCGTCCTGCCGACCGGGTGCCGCTCGGTCTGGTACGTGTCCAGCAGCGCGTCGGTGGCCCGGCCCCGGAGGGTGGCGGCGAGCTTCCAGGAGAGGTTGGCGGCGTCCTGGAGGCCGGTGTTCATGCCCTGGCCGCCGGCCGGGGAGTGGCAGTGGGCGGCGTCGCCGGCCAGGAAGACGCGGCCGGAGCGGTAGTTGGGGGCCTGGCGCTCGTCGCTGTGGAAGGTGGAGCTCCACCGCACGTCGTGCAGGCCGTAGTCCTCGCCCTGGGTGGCCAGCACGATCGCGGTGAGCTGCTCGGGTGTGGGGGTGGTGCCGTTGGCCTGGTGCTCGTTGCGGTCCCAGGCGATGACCCGGTACCAGCCGTCGCCGAACGGGACGATGAAGGAGAAGCCGCTCTTGTTGGCGCCGACGGCGATCGCGTCGGCGGGCTCGCGCTCCAGCCGGACGTCGGCGAGCAGCACGGAGTCGACCACGGCCTCGCCGGGGAAGGGGATGCCGAGCAGGTCGCGGACGGCGGAGCGGGCGCCGTCGGTGCCGACCGCGTACCGGGCGCGGTGGGTCTGCCCGTCGCGGGTCTCCAGGGTGACGCCCTCGGCGTCCTGGCGCAGGCCGGTGACCTCGGCGCCGCGCACGATCACGGCGCCGGCCTTCCCGGCACGCTCCTGGAGCAGCCGTTCGACGTTGTACTGCGGGGTGATCAGCACGAACGGGAACCGGGTGGGCAGCCCGCTGAGGTCGATCACGGCGCGGTTGAACATCCTCAGCGAGCCGAGCGGGCGGCCGGTGGCGATGAGTTCGTCGGCCAGGCCCCGGGCGTCCAGCAGCTCCAGGCTGCGGGCGTGCACGGCGAAGGCCCGGGTGAGGTTGGACTCGGCGGTGCGCTTCTCCAGGACGGTGACGCCGACTCCGGCGGCGGCGAGGTCGCCGGCCAGCAGCAGTCCGGTCGGTCCGGCGCCGACGATGATGACGTCGGTTTCGGTCGTCGGCTTCACGGCCATGTATCAGCTCCCGTTGTTCGGAGGGCGGTTGGACGCCGTTCCAGGCGTTCTCCCAGCCTCCATCATCGCGGGCCGCACGGGAGCTGTGAACCGCCGGTCCCCCGGCGGCCGATGACCACCGGGGGACCGGGACGCGCGGCGGGCGCCTCAGCTGTGCCGGCGGATCTCCACCGTGCGGAACCGGTTGGCGACGAAGGCGCCGTCGCAGTAGGCCGAGTTGGCGGCCGGGTTGGCGCCGGTGCCGTGCAGGTCGGAGAAGGCGGCGGTCTGGTTGGGGTAGACGCCGCCGGTGAGGTTGAGCGAGAGCGAGACGCCGGAGTCCAGCGCCGCCTCGACCAGCAGGGCCTCCACCTCGGGCGAGGTGGTGTAGCCGGAGGCCGTCATCGCGCCCTTCTCCCGGACGGTGGTGCGCAGCAGCTCCACGGCGGCGGGGGTGGACTCGACGGCGACGGCGAAGGAGACCGGGCCGAAGCACTCGCTGCGGAACACTGAGCGGTCGTCCGGCTTGTCGGCGTTGAGCTTGACCAGCGCCGGGGTGCGCACGGCCGCGCCGGGGAAGTCGGGCGAGGTCACGGCGCGCGGGGCGAGGGCGAGTTCGCCGTACTCGCCGCCGGCCGCGGCGGCCGAGCGCTGCAGCACGCCCGGGTTGACCATGGCGCCGAGGATGGCGGCGGCGCGCGCGTCGTCGGAGAGCAGGCCCTCGATGGCGGCGGCGAGGTCGGCGACCACCTGGTCGAAGGACTTGTCGCCCTGGTCGGTGCTGATGCCGCCGCGCGGGATCAGCAGGTTCTGCGGGGTGGTGCACATCTGGCCGCTGTAGAGCGAGAGCGCGAAGGCCAGGTTGCCGAGCATGCCCTTGTAGTCGTCGGTGGAGTCGATCACCACCGCGTTGACGCCGGCCTTCTCGGTGTAGACCTGCGCCTGCTTGGCGTGCTCCTCCAGCCAGTCGCCGAAGGTGGTCGAGCCGGTGTAGTCGATCATCTTGATCTCGGGCCGCACGGCGAGGATCTGGGCGACGGTGCCGCCCTCGTGCTCGGCGGCCAGGCAGACCAGGTTGGGGTCGAAGCCGGCCTCGGCGAGCACCTCGCGGGCGATCGCGACGGTCAGCGCGAGTGGCAGCACGGCCCGCGGGTGCGGCTTGACCAGCACCGGGTTGCCGGTGGCCAGCGAGGCGAACAGGCCCGGGTATCCGTTCCAGGTGGGGAAGGTGTTGCAGCCGATCAGCAGCGCGAGGCCGCGCGGGACGACGGTGAACTCCTTGGTCATCACCAGCGGCTCGCGCTTGCCCTGCGGCTTGGTCCAGCCGGCCTGCTGGGGCAGCCGGGTCTGCTCGGCGTACGCGTAGGCGACGGCCTCCAGGCCGCGGTCCTGGGCGTGCGGGCCGCCGGCCTGGAAGGCCATGCCGTAGGCCTGGCCGGTGGTGTGCATGACGGCCTGGGCGAACTCGTGGGAGCGGGCGTTGATCCGGTGCAGGATCTCCAGGCAGACGGCGGCGCGCTCCAGCGGGGAGGCGGCGGCCCAGCCGGGCCGGGCGGTGCTCATCGCGGCGATCAGCGCGTCCGGGTCGGCGTGCGGGTAGGTGATGCCCAGCTCGATGCCGTACGGGGAGGCCTCGCCGCCGACCTGGTCGCCGTCGGTGGGGTGGCCGTCGAGGGTGAACGGCTTGCCGAGCAGGGCGTCGAAGGCTGCCTTGCCGTCGGCCGGGCCGCTCTCGCCGTAGGCCTTCGGGAACTCGGGGTACGGGGACCAGTAGTCGCGCTTCGCGGCGGCGGCGAGCGCGGCGTCCAGGGTGGCCTGGTGGCGCTCGACCAGCTCGCTGACGAGGGGGTGGGTGACCGCTGCGGACATCTGTGCGCTCCTCAGAGGGGAGGACGGGACACGTCACAGAGTAACCGAACGATCGGTCGGCTCAAGGGGATGCGGGGATCGGATTGCGGCAAAAGACACGGGGGCGCGTCCAAGGCGGACGCGCCCCCGTGGGGTTTCGAAGCCCGGGGTTACGGCACGCCCAGTTCAAAGATCACGTACCCGGCGTACCAGCCCGAGGCGACCGCGCCGGTGCCCAGCACCGCGGCCAGCACCGGCCAGCTGAGCTTGCGCATCCCCACCGCGAGCGCGATGAACAGCGGGAACGCCGGCAGCAGGTAGCGCGAGACGTTGCCGAAGATGCCCAGGCTCCCGAGCACCGACACGATCGTGGCCAGCGTGTAGGCGGTCAGCACCAGCGGCGGGCGCAGCCGGACCAGCAGCACGATCAGCACCGGCAGGCTGAACACGATCAGGGTGGCCAGCAGGTCCGGCACCGGGAAGGCGAAGGGGTAGTCGTTGCGGCCCAGCAGCACCCCGCGGATCGAGTGCCAGGTGCCCTGGCCCCAGTCGAAGTAGTGCAGCCAGGCGTCGTGCTGCAGCCGGAAGTAGCCGCCCCACTCGCCGGTCCGCCAGCCCACCCAGGCCACGTATCCGAGCAGGCCGACCGGGGCCAGCACCATCGCCGCCAGCGGGCGCAGCACGCCGCTCTCCCGCCGGTACAGCTCCACCAGCGCGGCCAGGCCGACCGCGCCGATCAGCGCCGCCGAGGTCGGCCGGTTGAGCCCGGCGATCAGGGTGATCGCCCCGGCCGCGACCCACCGCTTGGTCATCGTGAAGTAGCAGGCCCAGGCGGCCAGCGCGACGAACAGGGAGTCCGAGTAGATCGCCCACTCGGCGCCCGAGCCCGGGGCGATCGCCCAGATCCCGGCCGCGATCACGCCCGCCCGGGGGCCGGACATCTTCTCCACCACCGCGTAGATCCCGGCGGCGGCGAACAGTGAGGCCACCACCGAGACCAGCATCCCGGCGCCGTACAGGCCGAGCCCGGTGACGTCCGAGGTCAACCGCATCAGGCCGGGGTAGAGCGGGAAGAAGGCGGCGGAGTTCTGCTCGATGGTGAAGCCGGGCTGTCCGCCCGGGACCGGGATCAGCGCCGGGTGGTAGCCGAACTGCGCGACCTGCTGGTACCACCAGCCGTCCCAGCTGGCCAGCACGTCCCAGGTGTTGGCGCCGCCGCCGAACCGGGCCGGTTTCTTGGCGTAGTCGCCGGCGAAGGAGAGCAGCTTCATGAACACGGTGAAGCCGATCAGCTTCAGCACCGCGTAGCACCACACGGCCGGGCCGAACCGGACCACCAGCGCGCGGCCGCGGTCCTGCCAGGTGCTCGGGACGCCTTCGGGCTTCTCGCTGCGCTGTTCGGGCACGTCGGGGGAGACTGCCGGTATTGCGTTCATCAGCGGTGGACCCCAGCCTGCTGGACGTGGACGATCGTCCGCCGAATTCTAGGCGGTTCGCGAACTCCCGCCCGCATGGCGACGCCGGGCCCGGCACGGACCGGGCGGCCCGGTACGGACCGGCCGACCCGACCGCGTGCGGCCCGGGGCGGCCGGGGATACTCGGAGGATGGCCGATCACACCACGCGCACCGCCTACACCGTCGAGTCACTGCTCGCGGTGACCGTCGACGTGTTCAACGAGCGCGGCTACGACGGCACCTCGATGGAGGACCTGTCCCGGGCGGCCGGGATCTCCAAGTCCTCCATCTACCACCACGTCCGCGGCAAGGAGGAGCTGCTGCGGCTGGCCGTCGGGCGGGCGCTGGACGGGCTGTTCGCGATCCTGGCCGAGCCGGCCGCGGTCGAGGGCCCGGCGGTGGAGCGGCTGGAGCACGTGGTGCGGCGCACCGCCGAGGTGCTGCTGGAGGAGCTGCCGTACGTGACGCTGCTGCTGCGGGTGCGTGGCAACACGGCCACCGAGCAGTGGGCGCTGGAGCGCCGGCGGGACTTCGACCACCAGGTCGCCGAGCTGCTGCGGGCGGCCGTCGCGGACGGCTCGCTGCGCGCGGACGTGGAGCCCCGGCTGGCCACCCGGCTGCTGTTCGGGATGATCAACTCGATCGTGGAGTGGTACCGGCCGGGGCTGAAGGCCGCCGACGGGGTCGCGGACGCGGTGGTGCACCTGGCCTTCGACGGGCTGCGGGCGAGCTGACTCCGTGATCCGCGGTTCCTTGATCCGCTGATTCCCTAATCCGGGGGGACCTGGTCGGTCTCCTCGAACACCAGCATGGTTCGCGTGCCAAGCACCTGCGGGATGGACTGGATCCGGTTGAGCACCAGCTCCCGCAGGGCGTGGTTGTCCGCGGTGTGCACCAGCAGCAGGACGTCGAAGTCCCCGCCGACCAGCGCGATGTGGGCGACCCCGGGCAGCTCCAGCAGCTGCTCGCGCACGGTGCGCCAGGAATTCTGGACGATCTTCAGGGTGACGTACGCGGACGCGCCCTGACCGGCCCGTTCGTGGTCGACCCTGGCGGTGAAGCCGCGAATGACGCCGTCCTCGACCATCCTGGAGATCCGGGCGTACGCATTGGCCCGGGACACGTGGACCCGCTCGGCCACCGAGCGGATCGAGGCGCGACCGTCCTGCTGCAGCAGCCGCAGGATCGACCGGTCGACCCGGTCGAGTCTGGACATCTGTTCAGCCGACATGACCCCCCACCCTCACCGATTGGACGCACTGCCACCAGTCGACCGCTGTACAGGCCGAATGTCCACCACCTTGTCACGCTTCTGGTCAAGATGAACAGACGACCGAACAATCGGTAGGGAGCCCCCGCCACCCATGGAGGTGCCCCGAGATGACCGTTCTCGACCACAGACACCACACGGCGGTGCCCGGCTGGCTGCCCGGGGCCACCGCCCCCCGCACCGATCCGGCCCCCCTTCTCCCGGACGTCTCCCCCGTCCGGGTGCTCGGCACCCCCGCGCTGGAGAAGTACGACCCGGCGCTGCTGCGCGAGCTCTACCGCCGCCTGGTGGTCGGCCGCCGCTACAACCAGCAGGCCACCACCCTCACCAAGCAGGGCCGACTCGCCGTCTACCCCGCCTCCACCGGCCAGGAGGCCTGCCAGGTCGCCGCCGCGCTGGTGCTCGGCGAACGCGACTGGCTCTTCCCCAGCTACCGCGACACCCTCGCCGTGGTCTCCCGGGGCGTCGACCCGCTGGAGGCGCTGACCCTGCTGCGCGGCAACGCCCACACCGGCTACGACCCGCGCGCCAGCCGCACCGCCCCGCTCTGCACCCCGCTCGGCACCCAGGCCCCGCACGCGGTCGGACTGGCGCACGCCGCCCGGCTGCGCGGCGAGCCGGTGGTCGCGATGGCCATGCTCGGCGACGGCGGCACCAGCGAGGGCGACTTCCACGAGGCGCTGAACTTCGCGGCCGTGCTCCGGGCCCCGGTGGTCTTCCTGGTGCAGAACAACGGCTACGCCATCTCCGTCCCGCTCAGCGCGCAGTCCGCCGCGCCCAGCCTGGCCCACAAGGCCGTCGGCTACGGCATGCCGGGCCGGCTGGTGGACGGCAACGACGCGCCCGCGCTGCACTCCGTGCTCACCGAGGCGGTCGAGCGGGCCCGCGGCGGCGAGGGCCCTACCCTGATCGAGGCGCTGACCTACCGGATCGAGGCCCACACCAACGCCGACGACGCCACCCGCTACCGCACCGAGCCCGAGGTGGACGCCTGGCGGGAGCACGACCCGATCCTGCTGATGGAGCGCGCGCTGCGCGAACTCGACGTGCTGGACGACCGGTTGGTGCAGGAGGCGGCGGACGAGGCGGAGGCGCTGGCGGCCCGGATGCGGGCCGAGTTCCACGCCGACCCGGAGCTCGACCCGATGGCGCTGTTCGCCCACGTCTACGCCGAGCCGACCCCGCAACTGCGGGAGCAGGCCGCCCAGTTGTCCGCCGAGCTGGCCGCCGAGGCCGAGGTGCAGCAGTAATGTCCCAGGCGTCACCCACCCCCACCCTTGGCGGAGCCGCTTCGCGGCACACCTCCAGTGTTCCCGCGCGCACGGCCAGCATGGCCCAGGCGCTCAACTCCGCGCTGCGGGACGCCATGCGCGAGGACCCGACGGTGCACGTGCTCGGCGAGGACGTCGGCCAGCTCGGCGGCGTCTTCCGGATCACCGACGGGCTGACCACCGAGTTCGGTCCCGAGCGCTGCCTGGACACCCCGCTGGCCGAGGCCGGCATCCTCGGCACCGCGATCGGCATGGCGATGTACGGGCTGCGCCCGGTGGTCGAGATGCAGTTCGATGCCTTCGCCTACCCGGCGCTGGAACAGCTGTTCTCGCACGTCGCCAAGATGCGCAACCGCACGGCGGGCAAGCTGCCGCTGCCGATCACCGTGCGCATCCCGTACGGCGGCGGCATCGGCGGCGTCGAGCACCACAGCGACGCCTCCGAGGCGTACTACACCAGCACCCCGGGCCTGCACGTGGTCACCCCGGGGACGGTGGCGGACGCCTACGGGCTGCTGCGCGCCTCGATCGCCTCCGACGACCCGGTGGTCTTCCTGGAGCCCAAGCGGCTCTACTGGGGCAAGGCCGAGTTCGACCCGACCGCGCCGGTCGAGCCGATCGGCCGGGCCGTGCTGCGACGCACCGGCACCTCCGCCGTGCTGGTCACCTACGGCCCCTCGCTGCCGGTCTGCCTGGAGGCGGCCGAGGCGGCGAAGGCCGAGGGCTGGGACCTCGCGGTGCTGGACCTGCGCACCCTGGTGCCCTTCGACGACGAGACGGTCACCCGGGTGGTGCGCTCGATCGGCCGGGCCGTGGTGGTGCACGAGGCGAGCGGCTTCGGCGGCACCGGCGCGGAGATCGCCGCACGGGTCACCGAGCGCTGCTTCCACCACCTGGCCGCGCCCGTGCTGCGGGTCACCGGCTTCGACATCCCGTACCCGCCGCCGATGCTGGAGCACCACCACCTCCCCGGGGTGGACCGGATCCTGGACGCGGTCGCCCGGCTGCAGTGGGAGGACTGAGGATGATGCCCGTCGTACGGGAGTTCCGGCTGCCCGACCTCGGTGAGGGACTCACCGGGGCCGAGGTGGTGCGCTGGATGGTCGAGGTCGGCGAGGTGATCGCCGTCGACCAGCCGGTGGTGGAGGTGGAGACGGCCAAGGCCGTGGTGGAGGTGCCCTGCCCGTACGGCGGGGTGGTCACCGCGCGGTACGGCGAGGTCGGCGAGGAGATCGCCGTGGGCGCTCCGCTGGTGACGGTCGCGGTGGCGACCGCGGAGGGGGCTGTTCCCGAGGCTCCGGCCGCCGCTCCCGCCGCTGCTCACGCCGCTGAGGTCGAGCGGCCGTTGGTGGGGTACGGGGTCGTCGAGAGCAAGGGCGGGCGGCGGCGTCGGGTGGGGGTGGCTTCGGCTGCGGCCGCTCCGATCGTTCCTGCTGCCCCGACGGCGCCCGCCGCTCCGGCCGCTCTCGCCGCTCCGGTCGTGGTGTCGGTGATCTCGCCGCTGGTGCGGCGGCTGGCCCGGGAGCAGGGGGTCGATCTGGCCGCGCTCACCGGGAGCGGCCCGGACGGGCTGATCATGCGCGCGGATGTCGAACGGGCGGTCGCGGCCAAGGTGGCCGCTCCGGCGCCTGCCGTACCCGCTGCCGCGGCCGCGGTTCAGGAGGGTGTCGTCCCGCTGCGCGGGCTGCGCAAGGCGGTGGCCGAGAAGCTCAGCCGCAGCCACCGGGAGATCCCCGCCGCGACCTGCTGGGTGGACGTCGACGCCACCGAACTGATGGCACTGAGACGGCAGTTGAACGCCACCCCGGGGCCGAAGGTGAGCGTGCTGGCGCTGCTGGCCCGGATCTGCACGGTAGCGCTGGCGCGCTTCCCCGAGCTCAACTCCAGTGTGACGGAGGACGGTTCTGGCATCATCCGGCACTCGGCGGTGCACCTGGGCTTCGCCGCGCAGGGCGAACGCGGCCTGGTGGTGCCGGTGGTGCGCGACGCGCACATCCGCAGCACCGAGCAACTCGGGGAAGAGCTGGGACGGTTGACCGATTCGGCGCGCAAGGGCTCGCTGACCCCGGCCGAACTGACCGGCAGCACCTTCACGTTGAACAACTACGGGGTGTTCGGTGTGGACGGCTCCACCCCGATTCTCAACCACCCCGAGGCGGCGATGCTCGGGGTCGGCCGGATCGTGGCCAAACCCTGGGTGTTCGGCGGGGAGTTGGCGGTCCGCGAGGTGACGCAACTGTCGTTCACCTTCGACCATCGGGTCTGCGACGGGGGGACGGCGGGCGGTTTCCTGCGCTTCGTCGCGGACTGCGTCGAGCGGCCGGGGATGCTGCTGCGGCAGCTGTGAGCGGGCAACTGTGAGTGGGCGGCCGTGGGCAGGCCGGTCTGAGCAGGGCGTGGTCGCCCTGGGTGTGCTGCTCGGCACTCAGGGCGACCGCAGATCGAGCGAGAGTAGCGCGTCCCGGGGCCGGGTGTCCGGGCTTCGCGTGATTTGTCGGATGAGCAGTTCGGGCGTGCCACGCTGCCTAGGCGTCAGCAGAGACAAGCCAGGTGGTGGCGCAGGCCGGCCGGAGGCGAAACGATTCTCTTGGGTACTCGAAACGTAGCGGTGAAGTCCCGCAGAACACTCCTGATCCGCACCGGGCACGGCTCGGCGGGGGCCGCCTCCGTCCCGGGCCTGTCCGAGCTGTCGCCCGGACCGGTGGTGGCGGAGGCCCCGGTCGAGGCGCAGCCCGTCCGACCGCCGATGCCGCTGGACCCGCCGGACCTCCCGCCGCTGGTGGCGGCGGACGCGCCGACGGCCGTCCTGCCGCCGGTGCTGGACGACGCCTCCCGGCCGGGCCCCGCGCCCGTCGTCAGCCCCGTGCCCGGCCCCCTGGTGATCCCTGACCCGCCGGCCCAGCCTCCGGCCGTCCCCGCACCGAGCTACCCCGAGCCGCCCTCGACCACCGGCACCGCCCCCGCCTTCCAGCCTCTCTTCGCCGACGCTCCCAGCCTCAACTGGGCAGGATCCGGCGACAGTTGGAGCGAAGCCTGGGCCGCCCAGCCGCCCGCCCGACACCTCCCGGCCGAGCTGCCCGCCGCCGTGCAGCGCAGCGCAGCGCAGTTCGGTGCCGAGCTGCCCGCCGCCGTGCAGATCAGCGCCGTGCAGATCAGTGCCGCAGCCGAACTCCCGCTGACCGCAAGGGACATCGAGCTGATCCGGGCCAGCCTCGCCCTGGTCGAGCCGGTCGCCGACCGGGCCACCGCACACTTCTACGCGCTGCTCTTCCTGCACCACCCCGAGGTCCGCTCGCTCTTCCCGGCCGCCATGGACGTCCAGCGTGACCGGCTGTTCCGCGCCCTGCTGTCCGCCGCCCGTGGCGCCGAGGACCCGGTGGCGCTGCGCGTCCGGCTGAGCGCGCTCGGCCGCGGCCACCGCCGCTACGGCACCCTGACCGGCCACTACGCCCCGGTGGGGGAGTGCCTGGTGCAGGCGCTGGCCAAGTACGCGGGCAACCGCTGGGGCGCCGAGACCGAGCTGGCCTGGCGCCGGGCCTACCGGCTGATCTCCACCGTCATGATCGAGGCCGCCGAGGAGGCCGCCCGCACCTCGCCGCCCTGGTGGCAGGGCGAGGTGGTCCGGCACGAGCGCCGCACCCGGGACGTCGCGGTGATCACCGTCCGCCCCGACCAGGCCTACCCGTTCCGAGCCGGCCAGTACTGCAGCCTGGAGACGCCCTGGTGGCCGCGGGTCTGGCGGCACTACTCCTTCGCCGCCGCGCCCCGCCCGGACGGGCTGCTGACCTTCCACGTCAAGGCCGTTCAGGCGGGCTGGGTGAGCAACGCGCTGGTGCACCGGGCCGCCCCCGGGGACGTGCTGCGGTTGGGCCCGGCGTCCGGTGCGATGACCGTCGACCACGCCGCCGGCACCGACCTGCTCTGCCTCGGCGGCGGCACCGGCATCGCGCCGGTCCGCGCCCTGGTCGAGGAGGCGGCCGAGTACGGCCTGCCCGGTCGCAGCGTCGAGGTGTTCTACGGGGCCCGCCGCGCCGCCGAGTTGTACGAGCTGGACGGGCTGCGCGAGCTGGCCGCGCGCCACCCCTGGCTGACCGTGCGGCCGGTGCTGTCCGGTACCGGTCCGGTCGAGGGCATGCTGACCGGTGAACTGCCGGAGGTGGTAGGCCGGTTCGGCCCCTGGGCCGGCCGGGACGCGGTGCTCAGCGGCCCGCCGGCGATGGTCCGCCGCGGCGTCGAGGCGCTGCTGCGCGCGGGCGCGCCGGCCGACCGGATCCGGCACGACCTGGTGGGCGACCTGGCGGCGGGCTGAAGGTCAGCCGAGGTCGGGAGCGAGGAGCGCGCGGATGCCCTCGATGTTGGCCGCCAGGTACGCCCGCAGCTTGGGCGGGACGACGTTCACCGAGGTCACGCCCTCGCGGGTGAACGGCAGTCGGACCACCTCGTACTCGCCGTTCGGGTCCGACACCTCGGGCCCGTGCCGCCGGCTGAGGTCCATCGAGGCCAGCCGGCAGGCGAAGAAGTGCTGCACCTTGACCCCGTGCGGGTGCAGCAGGGTGCCGTCGTCGTGGTGCGTGTGGCTGATGGTGTCGACGAAGGCGGGCACCACGTCCACGACCTTGCCGCCGAGCTCCTCGTCCACCTCGCGGTGCAGCGCCTCGACCACCGTGCGGTCCTCGCGTTCGACCCCGCCGCCGGGGGTGATCCAGTACGGATGTGGCGCCCCTGGCCGGACCCGC
Source organism: Kitasatospora sp. NPDC001159 (assembly GCF_053598235.1). Lineage (NCBI taxonomy): Bacteria > Bacillati > Actinomycetota > Actinomycetes > Kitasatosporales > Streptomycetaceae > Kitasatospora > Kitasatospora sp. NPDC001159. Next base: position 70,697 of record NZ_JBSFJV010000009.1, on the reverse strand, counting down.
CGGATCAGCACGATCGAGGCCGGGCCGTGCGGATCGTCCGGGTCCAGCTCCAGCAGGATCGCCCGGGCCGTGCGCTTGACGACCGGGCGTGGCGGGGTTCGGTTGTCGGGGCCCATGGCGACCTCCGGGGCTGGAGCGTTGTGCGGGAGTCTCCCGCACCGGGAGGGGGTCGAAACGCCGACCCGGTCGGGTGTGTCCGTTCGGGGTTCCACCGCGCTCCAATGGTCAGCAATCGGGTGAATCGGAGCTTTCCCTCCATGTGTCCATTCTGGGCATGAACCGGACACGGACCTGTGCGAGGGACTCCGGCTCCGGGGCTGGGCGCGCCATCGATCACGTGGATTGCTCGCACAAAACCGTCGAAAGCAGGTACTGGCGCCATGCAGCACAGCACAGTCCAGGGCCACCTGGTGATGAACCTCGTGGTCTCGCACGAGCTGTCCTTCAGCATCGTGGCGGACCTGGCGTACGAGCCCGGCGATCCGTACGCGGTCCGGTTCACCTTCCACCCGCCCGGCGACGCGCCGGTCACCTGGGTCTTCGCACGCGAGCTGCTGCTCGACGGCCTCGGCAAACCGTCCGGCGAGGGTGACGTGCACATCCACCCGGTCGGTGGGGAACTCGCCGAGGTCCGCATCGCGCTGCACTCCCCGGGCGGGGAGGCTGTGCTGCACGCCTCGGCGGCGCCGCTGATGGCCTTCCTGGCGCGCACCGACCGGCTGGTCCCGATGGGGCAGGAGCTCATCGGGCGGGAGCTGGAGGCCCAGCTCGCGGACATCCTCAGAGGGTGTGAGAACGCGGGGTGAGCGGCCCACGGGCTGCCGCCCGAGGACCGGAGGAACCGGAAGAAGGGGAGACGAAGGGGCCCGTACCGGGTGCAGCACCCGGGCACGGGCCCCTTTCGCGTCCGCGCACGGCCCCGGTCAGTCGTCGTCCAGGGCCAGGTGCAGGCCCCACGCGACCAGGCTGATGATCAGCGAACCGACCAGTGCGGAGCCGAAGTTGACCACGTGGAAGTCCAACGACAGCTTGGTGGACGCCCAGGAGGTCAGCATCAGCATCAGGGCGTTGATCACGAAGGTGATCAGGCCGAGCGTGAGGACGAACAGCGGAAGCGAGAACAGCTTCACCACCGGCTTGATCAGCCAGTTGATGACACCGAAGACCACGGCGACGGCGAGCACCGTCAGGGCCTTGTGCTGCCAGTCGGCCTTGCCCTCACCGAGCTGGATGCCGCTGACGATCCAGGCGGCGACCCAGATGGCCGCCGCGTTGATCAGTGTTTTGATGACGAAACCCTTCATGCCGCCCAAGCCTGGCAGGCGCCCAGCCCGGGGGGAAGGTCCCGCCCGAGGAGTTGGTGTTGAATGCAGCTGGTCCACGCGGTGTACGGACGAGGGAGGACGTCAGCGGTGAAGCTGTTCCGGCTGGACGAACTGGACGCCGAGCGGGCGGCCAACGACGGCGCGTACCTGCGGTTCCTGCGCGAACCGCGGATGTCCGCCGGGCTGTACGCGCTCTCCCCCGGCGACACCGACCCGCAGACCGCGCACGACCAGGACGAGATCTACCAGGTGATCAGCGGCCGCGCCGAGTTGACCGTCGGCGCCGAGACCGCGACCGTCGCACGCGGCACCGTGGTGTACGTCCCGGCCGGCACCCCGCACGCGTTCCACCACATCACCGAGGAGCTGCGGGTACTGGTGGTGCTCTCCCCGCCGGAAGGCTGACGCCGGGCGGCTAGGGTCGTTCGTATGACCCGTAGTCTCACCGACGAGCTCTGGGCGTCGATCGAGCCGATCTACGCCGGGATCCTCGCCCACCCCTTCATCGGCGGCCTCACCGACGGCACCCTGCCGCGCGGGGCCTTCCGCCACTTCGTCGTCCAGGACTCGCACTACCTGCGCGACTACGCCCGCGCTCTCGCCGTCTGCGCCGCCAGGGCGCCCGGCGAGGAGGACGTCCGGGCCTTCGCCGACGACGCGGTCGGCGCGCTGGCCGCCGAGCAGGGCATGCACGCCGAGTTCCTCACCGCCTTCGGCGGCACCGCCGAGGAGGCCGCCGCCGAACCGGTGCTGCCCACCACCCGGGCCTACACCAGCTACCTGCTGGCCACCGTCTACGGCGGGTCCTTCGCGGAGGCGCTCGGCGCGGTGCTGCCCTGCTACTGGATCTACGCCCGGGTCGGCGGGGCGCTGCTCGCCCAGGGCTCCCCCGACCCGCTGTACGCCAAGTGGATCGCCACCTACGGCGACGAGGCGTTCCAGTCCGTGGTGCGGCGGGTGCTGGCGCTCACCGACCGGATCGGCGAGGAGCTCTCCCCCGTCGAACGCCGCAAGGTGGTGGAGCACTTCGTCACCACGTCGCGCTACGAGTGGATGTTCTGGGACGCCGCCTGGCGCGGCGAGCGCTGGCCGGTCTGAGCCCCGTCCGGGGTGCCCGACCCCGACCTCTCGGGGGTTGTCCCGGGGGTCGGGGTCGGGGTGATCTAGGGGTTCTCTCCGGGCCGTTGGGCCTCGTTCCGGCGCTGCGGCCACCGTACGATCGAAGCATCGAAAGCAAGCGGGATGCGGCACCGGACGGCAGCCGGCCCGAGGGGAGAAGAGGAACCGACATGGCTGAGCTCTGGAAGTCGCTGCCCTCCTGGGTGCGCAACATCGTCATCCCGGTGCTGGTCCTGGTGCTGGCCTGGAACATCATCGCCTTCGTCTTCGGCGTGGTGGGCGCCCTGCTGAGCATCCTGATCAAGCTGCTGGTCGTGGTGGGCATCGCGGCCGCCGTGGTGATCCTGGTGAAGAAGGCCGCGAAGCACTGAACCCGCGCCGCCGCCCCGTCCGGGGAGCACGGCGGAGCACCTTCGGAGGCCCGGCACCCCGTCCGCGGGGGCCGGGCCTCGGCCTTTTCCCCCCGCCGCCGGGCCACGCCGGCCGCGGGGCCGGATTTCCGTTCGGGGGCCGTCTGGACCTGCGGCGATCGGCTCGCTACCGTGTTGGGCGTCATGTGCAGGCAACACCGCCTGCGACGCGGGAGCTCGGAGCACCGGGCTGAGAGGGCGCTGACCGGGACGTCGACGGACGGACCGACGGCTGCGTCGACCGCAGGAACCTGGACCGGGTAATGCCGGCGTAGGGAGTAGAGGTCAGATGACCACGTTCGAAGCACAGCCGCAGTCTGCCCAGGGCGCCCCCAGCAGCGAGCGCACCGGCTACCCCACCCCGGCCTGGCGCAAGGCCTACCGGGACGGGTCCCGCCCGGACCTGCGGGTGCCGTACCGCGAGGTGCAGCTCACCAACGGCAGGACCGTGCCGCTGTACGACACCTCCGGCCCGTACACCGACCCGTCGTACGAGCCCGACGTGCGGCGCGGTCTGCCCGCCCTGCGCGACTCCTGGATCCGCCAGCGCGGCGACGTCGAGGAGTACGACGGCCGCGAGGCGCGCCCCGAGGACGACGGGATCAAGCACACCTCGCCGCGCGGCGGAAACCTGCGCAACCTGGATGCGGTCTTCCCCGGCCGCCCGCGCCGCCCGCTGCGCGGTCGCGGTGGCGTCGCCGTCACCCAACTCGCCTACGCCAAGCGGGGTGTGGTGACGCCGGAGATGGAGTTCGTGGCGCTGCGCGAGGGCCTGGAGCCCGAGTTCGTGCGCGACGAGGTGGCCCGCGGCCGTGCCGTCATCCCGGTCAACGTGAACCACCCCGAGGTGGAGCCGGCCATCATCGGCACCAACTTCCTGGTGAAGATCAACGCCAACATCGGCAACTCCGCCGTCACCTCCTCGATCGAGGAGGAGGTGGAGAAGATGACCTGGGCCACCCGCTGGGGTGCCGACACCGTCATGGACCTCTCCACCGGCCGCAACATCCACACCACCCGCGAGTGGATCCTGCGCAACTCCCCTGTGCCGATCGGCACCGTGCCGCTCTACCAGGCCCTGGAGAAGGTCGACGGCAAGGCCGAGGACCTGAGCTGGGAGGTCTACCGGGACACCATCATCGAGCAGTGCGAGCAGGGCGTCGACTACATGACCGTCCACGCCGGCGTGCTGCTGCGGTACGTCCCGCTCACCGCGCGCCGCAAGACCGGCATCGTCTCGCGCGGCGGCTCGATCATGGCCGCGTGGTGCCTGGCGCACCACAAGGAGAACTTCCTCTACACCAACTTCGAGGAACTCTGCGACATCCTGGCCTCCTACGACGTCACCTTCTCGCTCGGTGACGGCCTGCGCCCCGGCTCGATCGCGGACGCCAACGACGAGGCGCAGTTCGCTGAGCTGCAGACCCTCGGCGAGCTGGGCCGGATCGCCCGCGAGCGCGACGTCCAGGTGATGATCGAGGGCCCGGGCCACGTCCCGATGAACAAGATCAAGGAGAACATGGATCTCCAGAAGGAGATCTGCGACGAGGCGCCGTTCTACACCCTCGGCCCCCTCACCACCGACGTCGCCCCCGGCTACGACCACATCACCTCGGGCATCGGCGCCGCGATGATCGCCTGGTGGGGCACCGCGATGCTCTGCTACGTCACGCCCAAGGAGCACCTGGGCCTGCCCAACCGGGACGACGTCAAGACCGGCGTGATCACCTACAAGATCGCCGCCCACGCCGCCGACCTCGCCAAGGGCCACCCCGGCGCCCAGGCCTGGGACGACGCCCTCTCCGACGCCCGCTTCGAGTTCCGCTGGGAGGACCAGTTCAACCTGGCCCTCGACCCGGAGACCGCTCGCGACTTCCACGACGAGACCCTCCCCGCCGAACCCGCCAAGACGGCCCACTTCTGCTCGATGTGCGGCCCGAAGTTCTGCTCGATGAAGATCAGCAAAACCATCAATGAGAAGTTCGGCGCCGGTGAGGCCCCGCCGGAGTACGACGAGGCGGCCGTTGAGGGCATGAAGGCCATGTCCGAGGAGTTCAAGGCCCACGGCAACAAGGTCTACCTCCCGATGGCAGACTGACGCTCGGCCGCACGTGACGCTGCCCCGGGGAGCCGGATGGTTGTCCCGAGGCAGCGCCACGCCTTCGGCTGGAACGGTGGTCGGACTGGTGTTCTCGGTCCTCGCGGGTGGGCTGATCGGCCTGACCCGATACTGTCCATCGGGGGCAGCAGGGAGAACGTGACGGTGGGCTCGACTGGCGTATGGGTTGTTGGCGCTGTGCCCGATCAGGAGGCAGCGGCGCTGCCGGGGAGGTTCGTGCACCTCGTCACGGCCGATGACTTCCGCAAGCCCGACGGCTACGCGGAGACTCTCGCCTGGTGGCGCCGGGACTGCGACGGTGAGCCCCTCCTCGCGCCCGATGCGCGGGGCCCCGCAGTCCTCCTGCCGACCGCGGAAGGCATTCGGTTCGCGGACTTCGTCCATGGAGCCAATCCGGAGACCGCCACGACGGAGGCGATGCGGGACGCGAGCCTGGCTCTGATGGCCGGCAGCGGTTCCGATGGGACGTGCACGGTGGTGGCGCGCAAGGCCAGTCCGGTGGCCGCTCTCTTCTACGCGCTCGGAGCTGACTCGGCCGCACTCCTGCCTGGCTGGTGCGGTGACTTCCTGCTGACCGCCGACGGCGTGCGCGCTGCACTTCCGGACGCCGAGCGGGCTCTGCGGCTCGATGGCGAGCGGCGCGCCAGCGTCCTCGATCGGATCGCCGAGTGGATGACCGGCATGGGCGACGACCCTGAGTTCGCGGCCGGAGACCTACTGGACGGCCCACTCCGCGTGCTGCAGCACGCAGCGAAGGCTGGCCTCGGCGTTGCTGCGTTCACGCGTTGGTACTGAGCTTGCCAAGTGCTGGTTTCGGGCTGAAGTTGTCGTCGATGAAGATCAGCAAAAGCATCACAGAGCTGTACGGCGACAAGGCGGTCGTGACCAGCGACGTTGACGCCGAAGCGCTCGAAGGCATGAAGATGAAGTCCGAGGAGTTCAAGGCCCAGGGCAACCGGGTCTATCTCCCGCTCGCCGACTGACATGCGCTGAGCGCCGTCCCGAGGGCGTTTTGATCCCGGGGCGGCGCTCAGCCGTCATGTCATCGAGCCGAGGCCGAGGCAGGTGCCGACCCGGGTCGGGCCGATGAGGCGGCCTCCAGCGTTCGGCGGATCACCGCCGAACCGTACTCGACGAACTCGGCGATCGGTGCGGCCAGAGCGTCGGGCAGGACGTCGGTGTGCCACACGAATCTCATCCGGCCGCCGGCCTCCGGAAGGGCCTGCATGGACGCGTGGTGGTGGGACGGGTGGAGGCTGCCGCCGATGATCGTGTAGGCGACCCGCATCGCCTCGTGGTCGAGGTCAACGAGCCGTTCGAGGACGATCGTGCCGTCGGCGAAGGTGACAGTGCGGGTGTCCGAGCTCAGGCGGGTGTCGGTGACGAACCCGGGCGCCAGCCGCTCGTGCACCGCGCCGTAGTCGCTGAGTATCGCCCACACCGCTTCGGGGCGGGCGTCGATGACGAGTTCCTTGTGGATCGAGGCCATGGTGATCGACTCCTAGTCAGGCCGAAGCGATGCAGAACAGGTGGCCCTCGGGGTCGGCGAGAACGGTCCACTCGCCTTCGCCGGGCTGAAATTCGGGCTTGGTTGCTCCCGCTGAGAGGAGTTCCTTGACCGCGACCTCCAGGTCGGCGACCTTGAAGTCGAGGTGGGCGTGCTTGGCAGTGTCGGGCCAACTCGGTCCCTGATATCCGGCGACCCGCTGGAAGGCCAGCTGGATCGGTCCCTTGCCCAGGTAGGCGAAGTCGTCGTCGGCCTGCGCGATGTCCCACCCGGTGACCTTCCGGTAGAACTCGGCGAGTGCCCGGGGATCGGTACTGTCGATGGTGATCGCGGTGATCTCCGCGTGGACGGCCATGTGATGGCTCCCTTCGTGTCATCAGGTGCAGAGCATGCTGTCTGCCACCACCCTCGCCGCCCGGCCCGAGTTCACCGTGGCAGTGGTGGGTTGCCGCTCACCCGCACCATCCGTGAGCACGTGGGATACACCCCCACCGCGTTGCGCCGACTGCTTGCCCCGGCGCGCGTACGTCATGAGCCGAGGGGGCTGAATATGCTGCCTTCAGACTGAAGTTGTCGTCGATGAAGATCTCCCAGAAGATCCGCGACGAGCACGGCGACGGTTCGACTGCCGTCTCCAGCGAGTTCGACGCCGACGCCGAGGCCGGCATGCAGGCCATGTCCGAGGAGTTCAAGGCCCAGGGCAGCCGGGTCTACCTGCCGCTCGCCGACTGACATCGCACCAACGCGGGTGCTGCTCCGGGGACTTCCTAGGGCAGCGCTCCGGCGTCGGTTGCCCGGGGAACTCCTGAGGTCCTGCCGATCGTCTGGCGCGCCGGACTGCCCGGGGCAATATGTGTGACGGCCGAGCGCTGTCGCCGCGCTGGCGTGGCCGCGGGCTCAGCGCGCGCCCGCGGTTGTTGCTGGTCGTGGGATGGCCTGCGGGTTGTCGGTGTGTCCCTGGTTCAGGATCCGAGCCAGCCCGCTTTGGCAGCCAGCGCTCCGGCCTGGAAGCGGCTGCGGGCGTTGAGGCGTTCCATGAGGTCGGTGGCGATGCGGCGGGCGGTACGGGGTGATACGCCGAGGCGTTTGGCGATGGCGTCGTCGGTGTGGCCGTCGGCGAGCAGGTTGAGGGTGGTCTGCTCTTGGGCGGTGAGCCCGTGTTCGTCGAGCTGGGCTGCGGTGCCGAGCGGTTGGGCACCGGCCCAGACGGTCTCAAACAGGGCGCACAGCGCCGTCAGTGTGCCGTGCCCGGTGAGGACGACGGCGCCGGCGGCGCTGTCGTCGCTGCGGGTGGGGATGACGGCGGTGGTCCGGTCGACCACGATCATCCGGGTCGGCAGCGCGGGAACGGTGCGGACCCGGCCACCGTGGGAGGCGAGCCAGTTGACGTACTCGACGGTGTGCGGGCTGTTGCGAACGCTGTCCAGGTAGACGGTTCGCATGCGGATGCCGCGTTCCAGCAGGTCGAGGTCGAGGGGCTTGGCAGCCTCGATGTTCTCGGGCTTCTGCGCGCCGTCGGGCGCGAAGGTCATGACCTCGTCGCGCACCTCGCGGGTGAGCGTGGCGAGCCGGTCCCGGATCTGGTCGAGGCCCACGAGTTGCTCGACGCCGGGGTGATGGACAGCGGGCCGAAGGTCGGCGTAGTCGGCGATGAGCTGGGCGGCCGCTGCCCGGGAGGCCTCGACGCGCATCTGCTGGGCGGCGAGTTCGGCCTGCTGGCGAGCCATCAGGAGCTCCATCCCGATCTCGGGGGAGACGGCCCGCAGCGCGCCCTCGCGGTCGGCGGACGGGCGGATCAGGGCCAGCTCGCTGAGGGTGTCCAGGGCCTGCCTGACCTGTTGGTCGGTCAGCGAGAGCCGTGTCCCGAGGGCTGCGACGCCGTCCTGCGGGTGGGCGAGCATCGCCCGGTAGACCGCCTCCGAGCTACTGTCCAGCCCCAGTGCCGCCAGCATTCCCACCCCCGTGATGAACCGATGTTCGAACCGTGCGCGATCTTTTCACATCGGGAGGAGCCCGGCCACGGGGTCGTGTGGACGGTTCCGGTCACCACCTGAACCGTCCACGTTCGCCCTCTACACGCGGATTGCCCGCTTCGGCACGATCGCTCCATGTACCTCGTTCATGCCGCGTTGCGGCCCGTTTCGCCTGGCCGCTCGCTGCCCCTCGACGCCCGCGAGCTCCTGCTGGCCGCCGTCCGGCCCGAGGACCGGGTCGAACACATCGTCGTCCACCCGGACGCGGTCCCAGGCCCGGTGCTTGGTGTCTACCTCGTCGCCGACTCCCTCGCCGAGGCGGAGGGCCGGACCGCCGCGTTCTGCCGGCGTGTCCTGGCAGCCGTACCCCAGCTCACGGGCTGGAAGGCGGCAGGGGCCGCCGCACCGCTCGTCGTGCCGTTCTACGAGCGTCTGCTGTCCACCCCAGGTCGGTCCTGGTCGGAATGGTCCTGACCGGAACGGTCCAGGGACGCTTCCGTCCATCTGATAACCCTTCCACCCGCCCTGACCGGCGGCGAAGCTAGTGATCGCCGGAAGGGAACACCGCCCGAACGGCAACCGGAGAAAGCGTCACCGCGGGACGCCCACACCGGATTCCCACACTCCGTCGCATCCGAAGGGGACACCACCATGTTCCGCACCGTCACCACCAAGGCCGCCGCGGTCGCCGCCCTCGCCCTCGCCGCCCTGGTCCCCGCCGTCGCCGCCCAGGCCGCCACCGCTCAGCCGGCCACCACCGTTCAGGCCGCCACCGCTCAGCCGGCCACCACTGTCCAGGCCCAGCCCGACAACATGATCTGGGGCTGACCTCCCGCCAGGGCCACAGCATTCCGTCGACCGGCTGCTCCTGCAGGGCAGCCGCCCGGCCCTCCTGGCCGGCCCAGCACACACCGCACATGTGGCAGCTTCCGCCGAGCTCCTCCACTCTCCGGTTCGCCCGGCCCGTGACTAGCTCCGAGCCGCGCCGTACAGCCGCCTCGCGCGCCGCCGGCCGCGCGGGAACCGGAGGGCCGGCGGGTTCAGCGGCCGGGCCCTCCGAACGAGCCGCGCGCGCAGCGCGCATACCGAAAGCTTCTCGCCGGTGCACCGCCGGTACGCCATCACCTGATCGTCCTACGCAGAGACTTCTGGAGACATGTCATGTCCAAGACAAGCTTTCGTCGTGGTGCGGCGCTGACCGCCGCTGCCGCCTTCCTTCCGCTCAGCCTCTCCCTGGGAGCCTCGCCCGCTTCCGCCAGCGTCGGCAGCTCTATCGCTGCCACCGCGCAGGCCAACCTCGGCGACAAGGCCTGCTCGACCAACAGCGCGGGCGGGACGGGGTACTACAGCAGCTGCACCGGGGGTCCCGAGCCCTGGTGCGCGGACTTCGCCAAGTGGGTGTGGGCCCAGAACGGTGTCGACGTGAACGGCCTCACCCCGGGCGCCGGCAGCTTCGGCCGCTACAACGGCGGTCTCCACAGCACTCCGCACGTCGGCGACGCGATCCTCTTCAACTACAACGGCTACGACTACGCCGACCACGTCGCCGTCGTGACGGCCGTCGGCGACGGCACCGTCACCACCATCGGCGGCAACGAGCACGGCGTCTCCGGCAACTGGTCCGCCACCTCCAGCGTCCGCCAGTCCACTCACAGCTCCGCGATCGGCTACAGCTGGGGCGGCCAGCGCATCAGCGGCTACGTCTCGCCGATCGGCGGCAACGACGCCGGCAGCGGCGGCACCCCGGCCCCGGCTCCGGCCTCGCCTAACCACGTGTACGACAACATCCGCTTCGCGAACGGGACGTGGCAGGGCGCACAGCTGGCGGACGGCGGCGCCGACGTC
>NZ_JBSFJV010000009.1:0-60303 GCF_053598235.1 Kitasatospora sp. NPDC001159 | reverse complement strand
GCACGTCACCTCGATGGCGGCGGTCGGCATGCCCAACGGCGACATGCACCTGGAGACCCTGAACGGCGGCGTCGTGTACGACAACGTCCGCTTCGCGAACGGGACGTGGCAGGGCGCGCAGCTCGCGGACGGCGGCGGGCACACTGACGCCATCTCCCTCGCCGCGCTGCCCAATGGCGACATGCACCTGGTGACCCTGGCCGGTGGCAACGTCTTCGACAACGTCCGCTTCGCCAACGGCTCCTGGCAGGGCGCACAGGTCGCCGACAACAGCGGCTCGGTCAACGGGATCTCCGCCACGGGCATGCCCAACGGCGACATGCACCTGGAGACCCTCGCCAAGTAACGGGTCGCGAAGTTCCCCAAGACTGTCGCGAATGAGAAGTTCGGCAGCGGTGAGGCTCGCCGGAGTGCGACGAGGCGGCTGTCGAGGATATGAAGGCGATGTCCGACGAGTTCAAGGCCCAGGGCAGCCGGGTCCACCTGCCGCTGGCGGACTGACAGCCGGAAGCGCCGACCCCGTGCTCTACGCGCCGGGTCGGCGCTTCGCCGTCTCGGCAGCCATCGCCATCCGGCCGCGCCCGTGATCTAAGGCCGGATGTTGTGGTTGACGTGGAAGAGGTTGCCGGGGTCGTAGGTCTGCTTGACGGCGACCAGGCGGGCGTAGTTGTCGCGGTAGTTGGCAGTGACCCGCTGCTGGTCGTCGGCACTCACGAAGTTGACGTAGCCGCCGGCAGCGGAGTGGGGTTCGAGGGCCGCGTAGTAGTCGCGCACCCATGCGATGTTGGCTTCGGAGTCGGCCGGGTCGGGCCAGGCGCCGACGATCACCGTCGCGAAGTTGGTGTCGCGGTAGGAGAAGGCCGTGGCATCGGGGGCAACCCGGTGGACGGCGCCGTTGAGCGGATAGACGTGGCAGGTCGAGTTGACCGTCGGCACCCGCGGACCGTGCTCGACGTGTGCGGCGATCGCCCCGTCAGTGAGCTCGGTGGCGAACGTGCCCTTCCAGTACTGGTGCAGGCCGGGCGGCATCAGCGCGTCGAACATGCGCACCAGCGCAGGGTACGGCATCGGGCCCACCATCTCGGCGACCACTGGCGCCACCTCACGGTACGGTCGCACAGCCCGCTCGGCCTCCTCCATCGCGCCGCTCCAGCAGACGACCATCATTGCGAAGGTATCGCCGTACCGGTCTGCGGGGATGAACGGCAGTGGCGGTGCGATCTGGAAGCCGGGGAAGACGCTCAGCTCCTCGGAGGCGTCCACGATGGCATCGCGGTAGAACCGCATGATCTCAGCCGTGTGCCCGGGCTCGTAGAGGATCAGCCCGGCACAGACGTCCTTGACCGGGGAGAGCCGGTACTCGAAGGAAGTCACCGCACCGAAGTTTCCGCCCCCGCCGCGCAGCGCCCAGAACAGGTCGGGGCGGCTCCGCTCGTCGACGACCAGGAACCGGCCGTCTGCCGTCACCACGTCAGCGGAGAGCAGGTTGTCGCAGGTCAGGCCTAGCTTACGCGCCAGGTACCCGAAGCCGCCGCCGAGGGTGAGCCCGCCGACCCCGGTGGTGGAGATGATCCCGCCGGTGACGGCCAAGCCGAAGGGGTAGGTCGCCGCATTGAGGTCCGCCAGGGTGGCCCCGCCCTCGACCCGGGCCGTCCGTCGTTCCGGGTCCACCCGGACACCGCGCATCCCGCCGAGATCGGCCACCACGCCGTCGTCGCAGGTCCCGTACCCCGGGGCGCTGTGCGACCCGCCGCGGACCGCCAGATCGAGTGCGTTCTCCCGGGCGAAGTCCACCGCGGCCATGACATCGCCCGCGTTGGCGCACCGCACGACCACGGCGGGCTTGCGGTCGATCATGGCGTTGTAGACCCTGCGGGCCTCGTCATATTCCTCGTCGCCGGCAGTGACCACCGCACCGTGCACCCGGCCCGTCAACTCTTCAACCGATTGTTTGCCCATTGCGTCGCTCCTGCCGTGGGTCCCCCCCCGGCCTGCGGAACGAGCGACGCACTCGGCCGGCTGTCCCCGGCCGGCCACTTCTCACGCTACGCCGCGCAAAGCGACAGGCCCACCCGACGTAATCAGCGACCAACGACGGTGCAGGACGCCAGTCTCCATGGGGTGTGTGGAGCGTCGGCGGCGGCGACCTGATGTGCTGGTTCGGGGCTGAAGTTGTCCTCGATGAAGATCTCCCAGAAGATCCGCGACGAGCACGGCGACGGTTCGACTGCCGTCTCCAGCGAGTTCGACGCCGACGCCGAGGCCGGCATGCAGGACATGTCCGAGGAGTTCAAGGCCCAGGGCAGCCGGGTCTACCTGCCGCTGGCGGACTGACCCCGCCGATCTGCCGGGTGCTGTCCCGGTCCTCCCCCGTGAGTCCGGGGCAGCACCCTTTTCAGGTGGGCGGCCTTTCAGTTGGTGGTGTCCTGGGGGTACCAGCGGAGTTCGACGGTGTTGCCGTCCGGGTCCTGGACGTAGAGCGAGGTGGCGGTGCCGCGGGCGCCGTAGCGGGGGCCGGGGCCGTCGAGGACGGTGAAGACGCCCGAGTCGATGACCTCCTGCCAGTCGAGGGGCTCCACGGTGAGGCAGATGTGGTCGACGTTGGACTCGTGCCGGGGGCGGTGGAACAGGTCGATGATCGTCTCGGGGCTGACCCGGACGGACGGGAACGGGACCTTGCCCGCCCGCCACTCGTCGACCCGCACCGGCTCCAGGCCGAGGAGGCCGGAGTAGAAGGCGAGGGACCGCTCGATGTCGGCAACGTTGAGGACCAGGTGGTCGAGGGCGACGACGCGCATGGTGATCGGCTCCGGTGTGCTGGGTTCGCTGGGGACGGGCTCAACGATCCTCCGGGCGGGCGTGATCATCAATGCCGGATCCCCGTACGATCGTTGAGCCGGATTTAACGATTTCGGGTTCAACGAGGGGGCGGGTGGCGGCATGCTGGAGCGGCTGGAGATCGAGGTCTTCCTCGCGCTGACCGAGGAACTGCACTTCGGACGGACCGCCGAGCGGCTGCGCCTCACCACCGGGCGGGTCAGCCAGGTGGTCAAGACGCTGGAGCGCCGGATCGGCGGACCGCTGTTCGAGCGCACCAGCCGGTCGGTCCGGCTCACCCCGGTCGGGCGGCAGTTGGCCGAGGATCTCGCCCCGGTGGTGGCCGCGTTGGAGGAGGCGCTGCGCCGGGCCCTGGACGCCAGCCGGGGGGTGACCGGCGAGCTGCGGGTCGCGTTCCTTGGGGAGTGGACGGCGCCGGTGCTGCTCAAGGCGGTCGCGCTGTTCGGTGAGCGGCACCCCGAATGCCGGGTGGACGTACGGGAGGTCCAGCTCTCCAACTCCCGTTCCAGCCTGGAGGACGGCTCGATCGACGTCCTGGTCGCCTCCTACCCCTTCGACGGCATGACCCTCGGCCCGGTCCTGCTCACCGAGCGGCGCGCCCTGGCGGTCCCGGTCGGGCACCCGCTGGCCGCCGAGGCCTCGGTGTCGCTCGAAGTGCTCGCGGACCACCCGGTGGTGCAGTACCCGGCCGTGACCTCGATCGGGTTCAAGCGCGACCGGACCCCTGACCGCACCCCGTCCGGCCGTCCTGTCCCCGCGGGCCCGTCCGGCGGGACCTTCTCCGAGATGCTCAGCCTGGTCGCCATGGGCCGGGGCGTCCTCCCGGTCGGCGAGCACTGCCGCCAGTACTACCCGCGTCCCGACCTCGCCTACGTCCCGATCCACGACGCCCCGCCGATCGAACGCGGTCCGGTCTGGCGGCCGGGCAACACCACCGCGCGCGTCCGCGAGTTCGTCCGGGCCGCGGCCGAGGTGGCTGCGCCGGAGGCTCCGTACGCGCTCCGGCTCCCGACTGACTTCTGAGCGCGGCTCGACCGTCATTGCGCCAGGGGTGGGAGGGGTACGGGAAGATCGTGGCGTCGGTGGTGGTTGGTCGGGTCGGTTTGTGGAGCACACGGACGGACGGGGGCGACGATGTCGCAGCGGATCACGGCGGTCGCGCGGCTGCGGGCCAGGACGGGGCGCGAGGCGGAGATGCGGGAGCAGGCACGGTCGATGGTGGCGCCGAGCCTGGCGGAGCCCGGCTGCCTGTCGTACCGGAACTACGTGGACCCGGACGATCCGCGTGCCTGGGTGGTCGTGGAGGAGTGGGAGTCGCGGGAGGCCTTCGAGGCGCACCTGGCCAGCCCGCACCTGGCGCGCTCGCTGGAGCGCACGGCCGAGCTGCTGGACGGCCCGCCGGAGCTGCGGGTGCTGACGGACGCCGGGGGCGAGTAGTGCCCCGGTACGAGGTTCCATCCGGCTCCCCGGTGTGACGATCGGACGGGCGGCACGGCTGTTGGACGGTCGGGCGGCACGGCTGTTGGACGGTCGGGCGGCACGGTTGTTGGCCGGTGCGGGCGCTGGCGGTGCGGGCCGCGTAGTGCGGTTCGGGCGGGCTCAGCCCACGTCGTCCGGCCCGGTGAAGTCGGGCGAGGTGTAACCGGGCCCGGTGAAGTCGGGCGGGGTGAAGGCGGCGGGCCGGGGGGTGCGGCCCTCGGGGTCGGTGGGGCCGTCCGGTCCGGGGCTGGTGAAGGCGGGCGCGGTGTAGCCGGGGCTGGTGAAGTCGGGGCTGCTGAAGCCGGGCTCGGGGCGGCCGGGGACGGCGGGCAGGTGGGTGTGGAGGTAGGGCAGCAGCCCGTGCTCGCGCAGGGCGGTGCGCCATTCGATGCGGGCGGCGGCGAGTTCGGCGGCCAGCTCCCGGTCGGTGCCGGGCGGGACGGCGGCGGCGCCGTCGCGTACGGCGGTGAGGAGCAGCCCGATGATGCCGACGGCCATCGCGGCGACCCCGGCGGCGAGTGCCACCCAACCGGCGGTGACCAGGGAGCGGGCGAGGGTGAGCCCGGAGTCGGCGGCGCGCAGCAGGTAGCCGATCAGCAGCAGGGCCAGCGCGGCGGTCCAGGCGAGGATCGGGGTGAGCACGGTGAGGACGGGGAACAGCCCGGCGCCGCCGTTGGCGGAGCGCAGTTGGCTGAGCAGGCCGGGGGCGTAGGGCTCGGTGCCGGGCGGCGGCGGGGGCGTGCTGCGCAGGCTCTCGCGCAGTGCGGTGTAGTGGGCGTACTCGATGGCGGCCGCGGCGTTGATGCCGTCGGCGTCGCGCAGCGCGCGGACGCGCAGCTGGACGGCGGTGAGCGCGCCGGGCGCGCGCAGGGCGGTGAGGACGGTGCGGTCGCGCAGGGCTTCGCCGAGGAGGCGCTCGTACTCCGGGCGGTCCTCGGCGAGCAGCGGCGGGGGGTTGGACATGGGGACCCCGTTCATGCGGACCCCGATCGGCATCGAGGAAGGACGCGCATCGAGGACGCGGGGACCCTCAGGATGCCGAAACGGGCGCGGAGGCTGGCCGCCGGACGGGCGGCCGGGTGTGGTGTGCCTCATGGTAGGGGCGGGTGCGGCCGTGCTGACAGTCGGTTTCCGGAATTTCGCGCCCCGGGCAGCGCGCGTTCGGCGGCCCGGGCGCCGGGAACAACTGTGCGACGTTAAAGATTGGTTGACGGACAGTCGGATGGTCAGATCGGCAGCCGGGCGACCAGCAGCCGCCCTTCCATGGTGACCCCGCCGTCCATCGCCACCGCCAGGTCGTCCGCGTACACGTACGGCCCGGGGATGTGCGGCGGCTGCCCGTCGTCGGCGTGCACCGCGCCGGTGAGGTACGGGATCGGGCTGTGCCCGTGCACGATCCGGGTGCCGCCGTAGGTGTCGAGCAGCTCGTGGACGGCCATCGGCCCGGCGTTGCCGCGGAAGGCGAAGCGCTTGGTGAAGCGGCGGAAGCAGTCCCACCACTCGTCCACGCCGCCGTCGGCGAGCAGGCTGTGCACCGCGTCGTTGACGTCGGGGATGGACTCGCCGTACTCCAGGTAGGCGGTGGTGTCGGAGTGCAGCAGCAGGTGCCCGTCCTCCAGCGCGATGGCGGGCAGCCGGGAGAGCCAGCTGATGTGGTGCGCCTCCAGCCGGTCCAGGTCGGTCTGCTGGCCGCCGTTGAGCCGCCATGCGGCGAGGAAGGAGGCGGTGCCCGCGGTGGACTGGACGGGCTCGTCGCCGTACTTGGCGGCGCCGAGGAAGAGCAGTTCGTGATTGCCCATCAGGGCGCGGCAGTAGCCGCCGGCCGCGGCGGCCTCGGCGGCGAGCTGCATGACCAGGTCGATGACGCCGATGCCGTCCGGGCCGCGGTCGGTGAAGTCGCCGAGGAACCAGATCCGGGCCCGGCCGGCCGACCAGTGGCCGTCGGCGTCGATCAGGCCCTGGTTGCGCAGCTCGGCGCGCAGTTCCTCCAGGTAGCCGTGCACGTCGCCGACGACGTAGACCGGGCCCGGCGGCTCGTCGGGGCCGGGGGCCGGGTACGGGTAGGTCGGTGCGGAGGGGTCGGGCAGCGGCGGGCCGAGTTCGATGGTCGGCGGGTCGTCGCGGCCGGGGAGCTGGAGGGCGGGGGAGGGCTGGTCGGGGAGGGTGGGCTCGTAGCCGGCGCGGTCGTCGTAGCCGCCCTGCGCCTCGTAGCCGCCCTGCTCCTCGTAGGCGTCGGCGCCGTCGTACCCGCTCTGTCCCTGGTGCGGGAACACCGGGGCTTGGTCCGTGCTGAGCCCCTGGGCGTGCACGGTGTGGCCGTGTCCCTGGCCGTCCGCCCAGTGCTGCTCCAGGTATCGCGCGCCGCCGTATCCGCTGTAGGTCTCCGCGTCGTACGGCGTGCCCTGGTAGCCCGCGGCGGGCTCCGGTTCGTAGTAGGTGCCGTACGGCAGCACATCGAGGTCCGGCTGATGGCGGGGGCCTGAGTGGGGGTGCTCAGGTCCGGGGAAGCGGTCCTCGGGTGTCATTCGCCCATCATAGGAAGACCACTCTCCCGCCGTCGTCACCTGGTGGGTATCCAATCCTCCGGAGCGTCAGCCGGGCGGTCCCGCAGGGTCCGTTTTGTCCCGGCTCGGTATGGTCTCGTCAGCGCCTCGACAGGGTGTCGGCCCGGTTCGAGCAAGGTCTGGACCTTCGCTCGGGGCGGGGGCTAGACCTCGCCCGGGGGTCGGGGCGGGCTGACGGTGGTGCGCGGACTCCGCCGCTGGGAGGAGGCGCGGACGATCAGCTCGGTGGGCATCAGGGTGCCCGGTGGCGGGCCGGTCCCGGCGGTGCGGAAGCGCGGTGGGAAGAGCCGGGCGATGTCCACGCCCGTCCCGGAGTCGACGCCCTCGATGGCGTCGATGAGCAGGTTGACCACGGTGGTGCCGATCTTGCGCGGCTTGAGCGAGAGTGTCGTGATCGGCGGTTCGGTGGCCGCGTAGACGTCGCTCTCGCTGCAGCAGACCAGCAGCAGGTCGTCCGGCACCCGAAGGCCGTAACGACGGGCGGCGGCGAGCAGGTCGGTGCCGTTGGGGTCGAACAGTCCGTAGACGGCGTCCGGCCGGTCCGGGCGGGCGAGCAGCCGGTCGGCGGCGACCGCGCCGGCCGCCGGGTCGTGCGCCGGGTAGGCCTCGTACACCGGCTCCTGGCCCACCTTGGCGCACCAGCCGAGGTAGGCCTCGGTGGAGAGCCGGGTGTACGTGTCGGTGCTGGTGCCGGTGAGCAGGCCGATCCGGCGGGCGCCGGCCTCGGAGAGGTGGTCCAGGATGCCGAGCACGGCGGCCTCGTGGTCGTTGTCGACCCAGGCGGTGACCGGGCAGTTGCCGGGCTTGCCGTCGCTGACCACCGGGACGCCGGACCGGTACAACTCGCTGACCAGCGGGTCCTGGTCGGGCGGGTCGATCACCACGGTGCCGTCCAGGGCGATGTTGCCCCAGACGTCGTGCCGGGAGGAGGCGGGCAGCACCACCAGCGCGTAGCCGCGGCCCAGGGCGGCGCTGGTGGCGGCCCGGGCCATCTCGGCGAAGTACGCGAACTCGGTGAAGGTGAAGGGCTCTTCGCCGTAGGTCGTGACGGTCAGCCCGATCAGGCCGGACCGTCCGGTGCGCAGGGTGCGGGCGGCAGCCGAGGGGCGGTAGCCGAGGCGCTCGGCGACCTCGCGCACCCGGCTGCGGGTCTCGTCGGGCAGGCGGCCCTTTCCGTTCAGCGCGTCGGAGACGGTGGTGATCGACACTCCGGCGGCTGCTGCCACATCCCGGATGCCGGCCCGCTCCAGACGCCGTGAGGTGGTGGGACGCCGACCGCTCTGGTTGGCTGCTGCTGTCATGGCGGACCGATCGTATGGCTCCTGACAAGGGTCTGTGACCGGCGCATCGGGAGCCTTTGGAGATACGTTTCTCCGCGAGTGAGCCCGGGTGCGCCCCTTCGATACCCGCCCGAAACCAGCCGTCTTACCTCTGACATGTGCCATGGGAACCGGGCAGAATGGCTGATCTGCGCCTGTAACCCGTCCGAGCATGTCACTCCTACGGGTGAGGGCCGATCGGTATCGTGCAAGGCACCCGACCGGGGTGGTCCGGGCGCGTTCCGAGTTCCCGGGGTACGGCGGTGATCCCGACCGTGGCACGGCGGGCGGACCGGAGAGATACGAAGGAGTACGACCGTGAGCAGTGGTACGTCAGCGCAGGGCCCGCGCCTGCGGCCGACCCTGGACGGCATCCCCACCTACAAGCCCGGCAAGCCGGCCGGCGCCGACGCCTACAAGCTGTCCTCGAACGAGAACCCCAACAGCCCGCTGCCGGGTGTGCTGGAGGCGGCCGTCGCGGCGGCAGGCTCGTTCAACCGCTACCCCGACATGGGTGTCAGCGAGCTCACCGCGGAGCTGGCCGCGCGCTTCGGCGTCCCGGCCGAGCACATCGCCACCGGCACCGGCTCGGTCGGCGTCGCCCAGTCGCTGATCCTGGCCACGGCCGGCCCGGGCGACGAGGTGATCTTCGCCTGGCGCTCCTTCGAGGCCTACCCGATCATCACCCAGGTCGCCGGTGCCACGCCCGTCCCGGTGCCGCTCACCGCGGGCGGCGACCACGACCTGGACGCGATGCTGGCCGCGATCACGCCGAACACCCGGCTGATCTTCGTCTGCAACCCCAACAACCCCACCGGCAACGTGATCCACCGCGCTGAGCTGGAGCGCTTCATCGACGCCGTGCCGAGCGACGTCCTGGTGGTCGTCGACGAGGCGTACATCGAGTTCATCCGCGACCCCGAGGTGCCCAACGGCATCGACCTCTACCGCGACCGCCCGAACGTCTGCGTGCTGCGCACCTTCTCCAAGGCGTACGGCCTGGCGGGCCTGCGGGTCGGCTTCGCGATCGCGCACGAGCCGGTGGCGAACGCGCTGCGCAAGACCGCGGTGCCGTTCGGCGTCAGCCAGCTCGCCCAGGACGCCGCCGTCGCCTCGCTGCGCTCGGAGCAGGCGCTGCTGGAGCGGGTGGAGGCGCTGGTCGAGGAGCGCAACCGGGTGGTGGCCGGGCTGCGCGCCCAGGGCTGGGAGATCCCGGACTCGCAGGCCAACTTCGTCTGGCTCTGGCTCGGCGAGCGCTCGGCGGACTTCGCCGCGGCCTGCGCCGAGGCCGGCGTGATCGTCCGGCCGTTCCCGGAGGGCGTGCGGGTGTCGATCGGGGAGGCCGAGGGCAACTCGATCTTCCTGTCGGTGGCGGAGGCCTTCCGCAAGGAGATCAACGGCTGACGTCCTCCGGTCCTCCGGTTCTCCGGTTCGCAGGGGCGCACTCCACGGGGGTGCGCCCCTGCGGCGTTCTGTCCCGTCTTCGTGCAGGTCCGGCATCAGAAGATCATCAAAGGGTTTCCAGCCGTGTTCCGGTCGCTAGTCTGTCCGACCGTCAGCAGGCAGTCGTTCGGCTGCCCTTACACGGGGGAACCACCTTGAACTCTCGCACCATCCTCCTGGCCGTCGCGGCCGCCGCCGTCGCACTCACCCTGTCCGCCTGCGGTCCGGAGAACGACCCGTCGCCCGCGCCGACCGCGACTGCTCCCGCGCCCACCGCGACCACGACCGCGGCGGTGCCCACCGGCAAGCCGACCGGCGGCACGGCCACCGGTACCGCGAAGCCGAGCGGGGCCGCCGCCGGACCGAACCAGGCCGGGCCGGACTGCAAGCCGGGCGAGATGAAGCCGATCCCGGCCGGACACAAGGTCATCGTCGTGTCCAAGCCCACCACGGAGACCATGGTCGTGGCCAAGGACGGTGAGTACGCCTGCACCATGCCCGACCAGGGCTGGTGGCCGAAGGGCGAGGACAAGACCTACAGCTTTGCCGCCGGGGCCAAGGCGACTCTGGTCACGGTCATGAACGGGCCGAAGGCGATCTCACTGGCGCAGCTGGCCGACCACACCAACCACTGCGTGAACAAGACCAATGACCCGACGTCGCCCTGCGACACGGGGACCACGTACGACATCACGATGGACGCCGCGGGCAAGATCGCCACGATCACCGAGATCACCGGAAACTGACCGTTCTTCCCGCGCCACCCGGGCGCGTCTGACCGGGCGGGCCTCGTCACCGTCGGACCGACGGCGCACGGAGCAGGAAGTCGTACCGCCGACGTCCTGCTCCGTCGGCGTTTCCGGGGCTCGTCGTGCCGACGGAACGGTACGGGCGCTCCCGCTCCCGGATGGCTGGGGATCGCTGGGAGGGTGCTGGGAGTTCGGCCAACGGCTGGCCACGCCCGGGCCAAGGTGCCCGTGCGGGATGGGTGATATGTCTGTAATGCCCGGATCCGGCCGGTCAGTCTTCTCCCAGCCCGTGCCCAGGGCTCCGCAAGAGCGCCCGGCGAAGCTGTCCGGCATGAAGGTGCTCCCACGGCGGCGAGGCGCCGTCCTCGTCAACTCCGCGCTCGGCGTGGCCCTGCTGGGCGGTGCCGCCCTGGTTTACGCGACGGTCAACGGCAGCGGCGGTACGGCTGCGGCCAAGCCCGCGGCCCGTACCGCGACCGTCGGCAAGGGGACGGTTCTGGCCACGGTGTCCGGAACCGGCACCCTGGTCTCGCCGACCGACGCGGCACAGGACTTCACCACCGGCGGGCGGCTCACGGCCGTCAAGGTCGCGGTGGGGGATGCCGTCAAGAAGGGGCAGGTGCTGGCGACCGTCGACACCACGGCGGCCCAGCAGCAGGTGGACGCCGCCCAGGCGGCCCTCACCACGGCCAACGCCAACCTCACCAAGGCGCAGGCCGGGGTCACCACGACGACCACCGAGCCGCTGCCCCAGTCCTCCGCCCCCTCGCCCGCACCCTCGGGTGCGGGTGCGGGTGCGGGTGCGGGTGCGGGCGCGGGCGGTGGCGGCGGTCGCGGGGCGGGCGGGAGCAGTGTGCCCGCCCCGCAGACCACCACCATCACCACCACCAAGGTCGACGACGCGGCCGTCGCCCAGGCCCAGCAGCAGGTCGCCACCGCGCAGACCAACCTCACCAACGCCCAGGCGGCGCTGGCCGGCACCACCCTGACCGCGACGATGAACGGGACGGTCGCCTCGATCTCGGCGAAGGTCGGCGACACCGTCGGGGCGGCCGCCTCCGGGTCCTCGTCCACTGCGTCCAAGTCGACCGGCACGAGCGCGGGTTCCGGCTCCCCCAGCGGCTTCATCGTGCTGACCAACCCGACCGGGATGCAGGTCACCGCCAACTTCTCCGAGCTGGACTCGCTCAAGCTGAAGAAGGGCGAGGCGGCCTCCGTCACCCTGAACGCGCAGTCCGACACCAAGCTCAACGCGACCGTCCTGTCGGTCAGTTCGCTGCCGTCGAGCAGCGGAAGCGGTGCGGCGGGTTCGTCCGCCGTCCAGTACGCGGCCACGCTGCAGCTCAGCGGCGACACCAGCACCCTGCGCACCGGCCTCAGCGCGACCGTCCAGGTGATCACCGGCGAGGCGGACAACGCGCTCTCGCTGCCCACCTCCGCCCTGTCGGGCACCGGATCCTCGCGGACCGCGACCGCGGTGCACGAGGACGGCAGCACCGAGCGGGTCACCGTCGGCGTCGGCGTCGAGGGCGACAGCACCGTGCAGGTCGTCTCCGGCCTGAAGGAGGGCGACAAGGTCGAACTCCCCACCACCAGCGGCAGCAACGGCTTCCCGAACGGGTCCTTCCCGGGCCTCGGCGGCGGGGGCCAGGGCGGTCGGGGCGGCAACGGCGGTGCCGTCGGAATCCCGGGCGGTGGTGGCGCCGGCGGTGGTGGCGGCGGCCGGGGCGGTAAGGGCTGAGCATGCGTCACGTCATCGACAAGCGCGTCCCCGCGCATCCCGTACCGGTGATCCGGATCAGCCGGCTCACCAAGTCGTACGGGCACGGCGACGCCACCGTGCACGCCCTGCGAGGCCCGGACGACCCGGCGACCGGCGGCCCGATGGGCGTCAGCCTGGACATCGAGCAGGGCGACTACGTCGCGGTGATGGGCAGTTCGGGCTCCGGCAAGTCCACCCTGATGAACATCCTCGGCTGCCTGGACGTCCCGACCGCCGGCCGCTACCTGCTGGACGGCATCGACGTCGGCCATCTGGACGAGCAGCAGCTCTCGCTGGTCCGCAACCGCAAGATCGGCTTCGTCTTCCAGTCCTTCAACCTCGTCCCCCGCACCACCGCCCTCGCCCAGGTCGAGCTGCCGCTCGCCTACGCGGGCGTGCGTGCCGCCGAGCGTCGGCGCCGGGCGATGGCCGCGCTGTCCCTGGTCGGGCTGGGCGAGCGCGCCGGGCACAAGCCCAACCAGCTCTCCGGCGGCCAGCAGCAGCGCGTCGCGGTGGCGCGCGCCCTCGTCACGGCCCCCGCGCTGCTGCTCGCCGACGAGCCCACCGGCAACCTGGACAGCCGCTCTACGGAGGAGGTGCTGGCCCTGATCGACGGGCTCAACGCCACCGGCCGTACGGTCGTGCTGATCACCCACGAGGACGAGGTCGCCCAGCACGCCAAGCGGGTGCTGCGGCTGGTCGACGGGCAGATCGTGAGCGACGTCCGGCAGGCGCCCGCAGGCGGGCCGCCACCCTTCCTGCACCAGATGGGAGTGCCGGCGTGATCCTCTGGCAGACGCTCCGCTTCGCGGTCGGCGGCCTGGCCGCCAACAAGGTGCGCTCGGCGCTCACCATGCTGGGGGTGCTGATCGGTGTCGCCTCGGTGATCCTGCTGCTGGCGGTCGGCAACGGCTCGTCCCAGGCGGTGAAGGACTCGATCACCTCGCTCGGGACCAACTCGCTGACGGTCAGCGCGGGTTCGGCGGCTGGTGGCTCGCGGGCCACGTCCTCGGTGAAGAAGCTGACGGTCGCCGACGCCAAGGCGCTGGCGAGCGACGGCGACTCCTCGGCGATCAAGTCCGTCGCACCGGTGGTCACGACGAGCGGGACGGCGCTGTACGGGAACATCTCGTACAGCCCCGGGTCGATCGTCGGCACGTACCCGGCGTACTTCGAGACCTCCAACCAGAAGGTCGCGCGGGGTGAGTACTTCACCGATGACGACGTTCTGGGGTCGCGCAAGGTCGCGGTGCTCGGGGCCACGACGGCCAAGCAGCTGTTCGACACCGAGGACCCGGTCGGGAAGAAGATCGTCCTGGGTGGCACGCCGTTCACCGTGGTGGGCGTGCTCCAGGCCAAGGGCGGCAGCGGCTTCACCGACCCCGATGACGTGGTGATCGCGCCGCTGCCGACGGTGCAGAACGCGTTCACGGGCTTCGGGCCGGTCAACCAGATCCTGGTGCAGGCCTCGTCGGCCGACACGACGACGGCGGCGCAGTCGGAGATCACCCGGGTGCTGCTCGGGACGCACGCGATCACCGATCCGACGAAGGCCGACTTCCGGATCACCAACCAGGCGTCGTTGCTCACCGCGCGGGAGAGCACGACGAAGACCTTTACCGTGCTGCTGGGTGCGGTGGCGGCGATCTCGCTGCTGGTCGGCGGGATCGGGATCACCAACATCATGCTGGTGACGGTGACGGAAAGGACCCGGGAGATCGGCATCCGGAAGGCTCTCGGGGCGCCGCGCGCGGTCATCCTGGGGCAGTTCCTGACCGAGTCGACGCTGCTGTCGGTGATCGGCGCGGGGTTGGGCGTGGCGGCGGGGATCGCCGGCTCGCACTTCAGCATCGTCGGCATCAAGCCGGTGGTGATCCCCGAGTCGGTGCTCGGCGCGTTCGGCATCGCCGTCGCCATCGGGCTGTTCTTCGGCAGCTACCCCGCCAACCGGGCCGCCTCGTTGCGGCCGATCGACGCCCTTCGGCACGAGTAGGAGCACTCTTCGATGAATCACGACGATCAGGTTGCGCTCCTTGCCACTCCGCCGGATGCGCGGGACGTCAGTGGTGAGCTGGCCGCTCCGCCGCGTCGGAAGCTGCCTTGGCTGAGCTTGGTGCTGGCGGGCGGTGTGATCGCCACGGGTGCGTTTGCCGGTGGGGTCTGGTACCAGCAGGGGCAGGCACCGAGCGGGAAGTCCTCCTCTCCTCGGGCTGCGGCTGCGGGTGCCCCTGCGGCGGGCGGCTACGGCGGGCAGGGCTCTGGGCGCCGAGGTGGCCAGGGTCAGGGTCAGGGCGGGCAGGGGCAGGGCGGACAGCCCGGCTTCGCGCGTGGCACGGTCAAGGCAGTGGACGGTTCGACCGTCTACCTGACCGACGCCAACGGCAACACCATCAAGGTCACGACTGCCGACACCACCAAGGTCCAGCTCAACAAGGATGGCAAGGTCGCCGACCTCCAGCCCGGCCAGAGCGTGACCGTCGTCGGCACGCCCGACTCCAGCGGCGGCTACAACGCCAGCCAGCTCGTCGAAGGCGGCGCTGCCGGCGGGTTCGGCGGTGGCGGCGGTGGCTTCGGAGGGGGGAACCGGAACCCGTCCGGCGGCTAACCCGGCGCCGACGGACGCCCGCGAGGCCCTCGCCCTGTTTGGGACGAGGGCCTCCGCGTGTTCAGCTGCGCTCGTCGCTGTCGTTCGGGCGCGGCATCTTCAGGGCCGCGATCACACCGAGGCGATCGTTGGGGCCGGTGTCACGCCCTACACAGCGTTCATCCATGAAGCCGCACTCCGCATGCAGTTCAGCGGGTGTATCTGACTGAGCACGAGCACGTCGGGCGGCTGGGACGTCTGAATCGTTCCGGCGGCCGTTTCCCTGGGGTGGGTCTGGCCCCACCCCAGGTGTGGGGCCAGACCGGTGTCGGCCCGATCGCCTGCTCCGTAACGTCGTTACCACCACGACACGGAGGACAGATCCATGGCGATGACCGCGACAGCGACCCTCGGCAACTCCCGTACCCAGAACGCCTTCACCATGGCGAAGAAGTGCATCACGCTCTTCGGTGCGGTCGGCGTCATCACCCTCGCGACCGTCGCCGTGATGGCCTCACTCGGCCACGAGACGACGCCGTTCATGTGGATCCGCGGCGTCATCTTCCCCGCCCTCGCCCCGGTGCTCCTGCGCGTGACCGCCCGCGCCGAGAACGGCTCCGCCAAGGCCTTCGACCGCATCCGGACCGTCGCCACCGTGATGCCCCTCGCCGTCATCGGCGTCGACCTGATCCCCGGCATCTGCCCGGCCTGGTACGCCGTCCTCCAGGCCCTCTCCGCCCTCGCCCTGATCCCCGTCGCGATCCTCACCCGCACCGCCGCCCTCACCGCCAACTTCCCCAAGACGAAGTGAGCAGAGGAAATCGGTCCACCCGACTTCTCACGCGGTCCCCGCTACGGCCCCTCGCGCTCACCCGCGCGAGGGGCCGCACCCTTGATCCCGGTGGCGAAGGCCGACGTGATCGCCTCGTGCGTAGGCGTTCCGCGGCCCTGGACAGGATCGTTCAGGAGGACTGGTCGGCAATTCACTACTGGGCGTCGCTGAACGACGCGTGCCGCTACCAGCCACGGGGCCCGAACACGGAGGCGGAAACCCAGGACTTCGTGGAGCGCGCGGTCAGAGCCTGGTCGGCCACGCCACCGCGCAGGCTCGCCTACGTCGCCCGCCTCGGACCGGACGCCGTCGGCATGGGCGAACTGCACGTCCGCAATGAGCGCCGGCGCCCCGCACACCCAGTTGCTCAGCGACGGCCGGCGGGACTCCCTGATCTTCAGCATCCTTGAGGACGAATGGCGCCAGGCCGCCCATAACACCCAGCGCCGAGCTTCCCGAGCGAACAACAACCGCTGACGCCCATCCCGGCGAATCGTTCCGGCGGCGCCGGGCTCCTCAGGTGCTGTCGGTTCATTCGGGCCCTGACCACTTCGCCCCGCCGAGCCTGTGCTCGGCGGGGCGAAGTGCTGCGGAGCGCGGCGGAGTGGTTGACGTTGCATTGCCGAAAACGGGGCAGGAACTCCCGTAGAACGGAAATCTGGCCTCATAACCGGCAGGACGGGTGCGGTCGTCGGCCGGGCGGGGAGGGCGGGGGCGTTCCACCGGTCCTGGGGCGAGCCGGGCGTTCCGGTGGAGCGGGTGGGCGGCGGGCCGCCGGAGCTTGGGCCGGGCTGCCCGGGTGCATGCAACATTTTGCCCCGCTCACGGCGTCTAAGTGATGTCAGGGCCACGGGAGGGGAGAGGCGCGCACGCGAGGTGGGCCGAATTCGGTTCATCCTGCCGGATTCCACCGTATTTATTCAGTTCGCATGCGACTTGATGTGTCGGGGCGATTCCGATGCCTGTTGCACAGCCGTGACAGTTGCGCGCGAAAAACCATTCGACCGAGGAGGTTCAAGGGTTAGCATTCCGGAATGGAATCGAATCTCCCTCCGATACGGAATTCGTCCGATGATGCGGATCTCCGCCCGTCCCGCAACGGGCCGCTTCGGCTGGCCCGCTTCGGAGCGACCTTCCTGGGTGTGAGTGTCGTGTCCGGTGTGCTGCTGGCAGGCCTCGCCCTGCCCGTCGCCGGTGGCATCGGGTTGACCGCCAAGAGCGCGGCGGAGGGCTTCGAGGACATCCCCGACGATTTCAAGACCCCGCCGCTCACCCAGGCGACCCAGATCTTCGACGCCAAGGGCGGCCTGATCGCCAAGGTCTACGAGCGCGACCGCACCGTCCTCACCGCCGATCAGATGTCGCCGTTCATGCGGCAGGCCCAGGTCGACATCGAGGACGCCCGCTTCTACGAGCACGGCGCCGTCGACCTCAAGGGCGTCCTGCGCGCGCTCAGCAAGAACGCGGAGAGCGGCACCGCCTCCCAGGGCGCCTCCACGCTGACCCAGCAGTACGTGAAGAACGTCAACGTGGAGAAGGCCGGCGACGACAAGGACGCCGTGCAGGAGGCCCAGCGCAAGACCCTGGGCCGCAAGATCCAGGAGCTCAAGGTCGCGATCAAGCTGGACGAGGAGCTGTCGAAGGATCAGATCCTCACCAACTACCTCAACATCACCTTCTACGGGAACGGCGCCTACGGGGTCGAGGCCGCGTCCCAGCGCTACTTCAGCAAGAGCAACAAGGGCCTGACCATCGCCGAGGCCGCCACCCTCGCCGGGCTGGTGCAGAACCCCTCCCAGTACGACCCGAAGCTGCACCCGCAGGCCGCGCAGAAGCGCCGGGACACCGTCATCGACAAGATGGTGGAGAACAAGCACATCACCGCGGACCAGGCCAAGGAGGCGAAGGCCGCCCCGCTCGGCCTGAAGTACAAGGACCCGCAGAACGGCTGCATCACCGCCAAGGCCGGCATGGGCTTCTTCTGCGACTACGTCCGCCATGTGGTCAAGCAGGACCCGGCCTTCGGCAAGTCAGCCGAGGAGCGCAAGAAGCTCTGGGACACCGGCGGCCTGAACGTCTACACCACCCTGGACCCGGACAAGCAGGCCGCCGCCCAGAACGCGGTGAGCACCAACGTGCGGGTCACCGACACCGTCTCCGCCGCCGCCACCATGGTGGAGCCCGGCACCGGCAAGATCCTCGCCATGGCCCAGACCCGCCCCTACGGTCTGGTGACGGAGAAGAACCAGACCGTCGTCAACCTGAACGTCGACTTGGCGATGGGCGGCGGCAACGGCTTCCAGCCCGGCTCCACCTTCAAGCCGATCGTCGCGGCCGCGGCACTGGAGGCGGGCCTGTCGCCGACCCAGGAGTACAAGTCCCCGAACAAGCTCGAGTACCCGACGATGAAGACCTGCGAGGGGACCTGGAAGAACGAGGCCCGGCCCAAGACGGTGGTGCCCAACGAGTCCCCCGACGAGAAGGGCCCCTACCAGCTCAAGGAGGCCATGGCCCGCTCGGTCAACACCTACTTCGTGCAGATGGAGCAGGAGATCGGCCTCTGCGCGGTCAAGCAGATGGCCAACAAGCTCGGCATCACCACCAAGGCCAGCGGCAAGCCCCTGGAGGAGGTCCCCGCGATGGCCCTGGGCGTCGAGGAGATGAGCCCGCTGACCATGGCCAACGTCTACGCGACCTTCGCCGCCGAAGGCACGCACTGCGCCACGATCGCCATCAACAAGATCACCACCGTGGACGGCAAGGACGTCCCCGTCCCGGCCGGCCACTGCGAGAAGGTGTTCTCCGAGGAAACGGCCCGAGCGCTGAACACCGTCCTGAACGGCGTGACCGAGAACAGGGGCACCGGCGCGGCGCTCCACCTGGAGGACGACCGGCAGATCGCCGGCAAGACCGGCACCTCGGACCACAAGAAGGCCGCCTGGTTCAACGGCTACACCCCGCAGCTCGCCACCGCCGTCTGGCTCGGCGGCCCCGCCGGCGGCGTCGAGATGCGCGACATCACGATCAACGGGCATCACCACGACGAGGTGTTCGGCGCCGACGGCCCCGGACCGATCTGGCGGGAAGCCATGAACCAGGCCCTGCGCGGTACGCCCGAGGAGTCCCTGCCGATGGCCGACATCCCCGACCCGGTGTCCAAGCCCGACCCGAGCAGCACCGGGACCAGCACGGGCACGCAGACCGCCACCCCGTCCGGCCAGCAGCACTGACCGCCCCCTTCCCCGAGCAGCGACCCCAGGAGCAACCGACTTCCTGTGCAGCTCCCGCTGCGGCCCCTTGCTCCTCGCAAGGGGCCGCCGGTAGATACAGGCGGGTCGCCGACTCCTCTGTAGACGGGCCGTTCGATGGCTCGCACGACCCGCCGCGTCCGCTCGATGTCGAGGCGGTCTTTCCCGAGGTGGTTGCCTTCCGCAAGGCAGCGGTTCGGCTGCACCCGCGTCTCGGTGATCCGAGCGCTCACGACGGTTCCTGATGCAGCGGACCCTCGGGTGACCTCAGGCGGTCAGCCTGCGCCCAGGGTGATGGCCTGCACCGGGCAGGCCAGCGCCGCTTCCCGGACCAGCGGGTCGTCCGCCTGGACCGCACCGCCCGGGAGCAGTTCCACGACGCCCTCGTCGTCCTGGGTGAACACCTCGGGTGCATGGCGGGTGCACATGGCCGCGCCGACGCACCTGTCGGTGTCGATCCCGATATCCACGGCGCCTCCTACCAGGCGACCGGCAGCGTGGACATGCTGCCCTGCAGCACGTACGGGAGGTTGGCCCGCACCTGGTCGGCGGGTACGGCGAGCCGCAGGGTCGGGACGCGGCGGAGCAG
Organism: Kitasatospora sp. NPDC001159; assembly: GCF_053598235.1. Taxonomy (NCBI): domain Bacteria; kingdom Bacillati; phylum Actinomycetota; class Actinomycetes; order Kitasatosporales; family Streptomycetaceae; genus Kitasatospora; species Kitasatospora sp. NPDC001159. The sequence continues at coordinate 40,896 of NZ_JBSFJV010000009.1, read as the reverse complement.
GACGGTCAGCGCCGTCTCGATGACCGCCCGGGCCAGGTTCTGGCCGACGCACTGGTGGATGCCGTACCCGAAGGCGACGTGACGGCCGGCCTTGCGGTCGATGTCCAGGGCATCGGGCTGCTGCCAGGTGTCGAGGTCCCGGTTCATCAGCATCAGCGAGACGAGGATCCCGTCGCCGTCCCTGATGGTGTGCCCGGCGATCTCGATGTCCGCGGTGGCGACGCGGGGCAGTACGTCCGCGACGGTGGTGAGCCGGGTCAGCTCGTCGACCGCTTCCGCCATCAACTCAGGCTCGGAACGCAGCCGTTGGAGCTGTTCCGGGTGTTCGAGCAGCGCGAGGGTCGAGGCGGCGATGGTGCTGGAGGTGGTGTCGTCGCCACCGGTCAGGAGGATCGCGCAGAGTGCCACCAGCTGGTCGCGGTCCATCCCGCCCTCGTCCGGCTGTGCCGCCAGGAGGTCGTCGATCAGCCCGGTACCGGGCTCCTGCTCCTTGCGCGCGATGAGCCCGCGCAGGCGGTCGAGGATCTCGCCGAAGGTCCGCTCGGCCTCCCCGGGGGCCTCCCCGCCGGTGGGGGCGAGGACTCGCCGGGTGCGCTCCGCGATGTAGCGGCCGTCGTCCTCGGGGACGCCCAGCAGGGCGAAGTTCGCCGCGCAGGCCAGCGGCAGCGAGTACGCCGAGACCAGGTCGGCCCGGTCGCCCCCGGCGAGCATCGCGTCGACCAGCTGCTGGGCGATCTCCTCGATGCGCGGGCGCAGCGCGGCGATCCGCCGGATGCCGAACGCGGGGATCACCATCCGCCGCTGGTGGGCGTGTTCGGGGTCGTCGACGCCGCTGAGCGGGGGCGAGAACCCGGCGTCCGCCTGCTCGGCGAGCTGCGGGGCCAGAGCGGGGAAGGACGGGTGCCGGACGCTGACGGAGATCCGGGGGTCGAGCAGCAGGGCGCGGCCCTCCTCGCTCCCCGAGACCAGCCAGACCTCCCGGCCGTCGTACAGCGTCACCCGCGACAACGGACCGTCCGCGCGCAGCTGTTCGTAGCCGTCGGGCATCCGGAAGGGGCAGGTGCGCGCCATCGGATAGGCGGGGGCCTCGGTCGAGCGGCTGCCGGTAGCTGTCACGATCATCAATCATGCCAGATGCCCCGTCCGTGGATGACGACGCCGAGTGACCTCAAGTGCCGTGTTAATCAATATGTTTGATGTTTCATCAGTCAATTGGCCTCCCGTGCTGGGGTACCTCCGAACGGCCGATCTGCGCCCGTCCGTTCTCCCCTGGCCGGGGAGCGGAACGTGTCGACCGGACGATCCGCGCGGCATCGCCGACCGGCCAAGGTGACACATCGACACCCGCGCCCGCGGCGACATCCGCGTCACCGAAGCCGTCCGCGGCACCCTCACCCTGCGCACCGAGGCCGGCCACATCACCGTCGCCGCCACCACCTCCGCCACCCGCCATCGCCGACGCCATCCGCGACCTGGCCGTCACCCATGGCCGGCAGGCCGTGTGAGGTCGCCCGCCCGGTCGGCCCGTACGCCGGGTCAGTCCCCCGTCGAACCCTGCCGCCGCGTCCGTGGCTCACACCGCGGCGGTCAGCAGCTTCCGGACGTGTTCCACCGCCGCCGCCACCGGGACGGACCGGGTCTCGCCGGTGGCCCGGGTGGTGACCTCGACCGTCCCGTCGGCGAGGCCGCGGGCGCCGACCGTGATCCGGTAGGGGATGCCGATCAGCTCGACGTCGCGGAACTTCACGCCGGGCCGCTCGTCGCGGTCGTCCAACAGCACGTCGACCCGCTCGCCGCGCAGTTCCCGGTACAGGGCCTCCGCGGTCTCCGTCACCTGCTCGTCACTGCCGCCGAGGACCACGACCGCCACTTCGAAGGGGGCCACGGCGACGGGCCAGACGATGCCCTTGTCGTCGTGGTGGGTCTCCACGATCGAGGCCAACGCGCGTTCCACGCCGATCCCGTAGCTGCCCATGATCGGGACGACGCGCCCGCCGTCCGGGCCCAGCACGGAGACGCCGAGGGTCTCGGTGTACTTGTGGCCGAGCTTGAAGATGTGGCCCACCTCGATGGTGACCACCACCTCCAGCGGCGTACCGCACCGGGGGCAGGGCTCGGCCGCGGTCACCTCCCGCAGGTCCGCCCAGTGCTGCACGGCGATGTCCCGCTCGACCGACACCCCGCGCAGGTGGACGCCGTCCGTGTTGGCGCCGGTGGTCATGGCGGTACGGCCGCGCAGGGCCTCGTCCGCGAGGACGGGCAGCCCGGCGAGGCCGACGGCGCCCAGACTGCCGGGGGAGGCTCCGAGCGCCGCCTGGATCTCCTCGGCGGTCGCGGGACGCACCGTCGTGGCGGCGAGGGTGTCGATGAGCTTCTGCTCCACCAGGTTGTGGTCGCCGCGGACCAGGACGAGCGTCAGCCGGCCGTCGACCACGTACACCAGGGTCTTGATCTGCCGCTCCGCCGAGACGCCATGACGGCAGGTCAGTTCGTCGATCGTCCGCGCATCGGGGGTGTCGAACCGCTCGGGCGCGTCCGGTCCCGGGCCGTCCACGACGGCGGGCAGGGCGGACGTCGCCTTCTCGGTGTTCGCCGCGTAGTCACAGCCGGGGCAGCGGACCACCAGGTCCTCGCCCGCCTCCGAGGGGCTCATGAACTCCACCGATGCGCTGCCGCCCATGCTGCCGCTGGACGCCTGGACGGCGATCGCGGGCAGTCCGAGGCGGGCGAAGATCCGCTCGTAGGCGGCCCGGTGCAGGTCGAAGGAGCGGTCCAGGCCGGCGGGCTCCACGTCGAAGCTGTACGAGTCCTTCATCGTGAACTCGCGCACCCGCAACAGCCCGCTCTTCGGGCGGGCCTCGTCACGGAACTTGGTCTGGAACTGGTACCAGAGCTGCGGCAGGTCCCGGTACGAACGCAGCTCCTGCGACAGCACGGTGAAGATCTCCTCGTGCGTCATGCCGAGCGCCAGGTCCGCGCCCTTGCGGTCCTTGAGCCGGAACATCTCCTCGCCCATCACGTCCCAGCGGCCGCTGCGCTGCCAGATCTCCGCCGGGTGCATCGCAGGGAGGACGAACTCCTGGGCGCCGATCGCGGCCATCTCCTCGCGGACGATGTCCATGATCTTGGCGCGCACCCGGACCGCCAGCGGCAGCAGGGAGTAGTGACCGGCCATCAGCTGCCGGACGAACCCTCCCCGCACCAGCAGGCGGTGACTCACCGCATCCGCGTCCGCCGGGTCCTCCCGGAGGGTGGGCGCGTACAGCTGGGACCAACGCATGGGCCGGACACCGTCCTCTCGGCAAGGCTGCGGAATGCCGCGGCAGTCTAGTGGCGGAGCCACGACCGAATCACTCCGTTTCGACCGGTGCGGTCCCCGCTCAAACCCGAGCTCAGAGGCTGCGGGCGGTGATGTCGCCGTGGTTGGTGGTGGCGTGGATGTCGAGTTCGGCGGTGCCGGTGTTGCGCAGGGTGTTGGTGATGCGTCCGTGGGAGGTGGCGGCGTCGAGGGTGGCGCAGGTGGTGGCGGCGACGGTGATGTGGCCGGCCTCGGTGCGCAGGGTGAGGGTGCCGCGGACGGCTTCGGTGACGCGGATGTCGCCGCGGGCGGTGGTGATGCGGCCGGGTCCGGTGAGGCGGCCGATCTCGATGTCGCCGTCGACGGCGGTCAGGCGCAGGGCGGCGGCTTCATCGATCTTGATCTGGCGGTAGGCGCCCTCGAAGTCGACGTCGCCCAGGCGTCCGACGGCGCGCAGTTCGCAGCTGGCGGTGCGGGCCTCGACGCGGGAGCCGGCGGGCAGTTGGACGGTGACCTCGATCGCGCCGGGGCCGAGCAGCTTGCCGCCGACCTCGCCGGTGTGGATCCGCAGCACGCCGTCGGTGCAGCTGACGGAGGTCTGCTCGGCGGTCTGGACGTCGCGGTTCTTGCCGGGGTTGGCGGGGCGGATGTCGACGGTGGTGTCGGCGCGGTCGGCGGCGATGACCTGGATGCGGCCGGCGGGGACGTCCAGGACGGCGGCGATCGGGGCGGCGGTGGCGAACCTGTGCATCGTTGCTTCTCCTAACCAGCGGCGGGCCCCTTCGGCCCGTCGTTTCTGATAGTGGAAAAGCTACGTTGCGTTCAGACATGTGGCAACAGAGTCGTTGCGTCAAAGTGCCATCACTGCAGTTCAATGCAGGGAAATCGTTGCAGTGGGCGTAATTCGAATGCAACGGCGCGCATTGGGTTCGTTGCAATGACTGAAGAATGAACGCTATGCTGAGGCCATCCACCGTTGCCACAGAGGAGGCCGCGATGCCGGGAGGCAGACTCACCCAGCAGGAACGCCAGCAGATCGCGCTGGGACTGGCCGACGGCCTCGCCTACGCGGAGATCGCCCGACGCCTGGAGCGTCCGACCTCGACCGTCACGCGCGAGGTGATGCGCAACGGCGGTCCCACCGCCTACCGCGCCGAACTCGCCCACCGCGCCACCGAACACCGGGCCCAGCGCCGTCGGCAGCCCGCGGTCCGGGGGGTGGGCGCGGCCCCGTCGGCCGACGGGCGCGACGTCGAGGCCGTGCGCGAGTACGAGGAGATGTTCGCCTCCGTCTTCATCCAAACGGGCCTGCCCAGGATGACGGCCCGGGTGCTGGCCTGCTTCTTCACGACCGACGAGGCCAGCCTCACCGCGTCCGAGCTCGTCCAGCGCCTCCAGATCAGTCCGGCGTCCGTCTCCAAGGCGATCGCGTTCCTGGAGACCCAGAGCCTGGTCCGCCGGGAGCGCGACGAGCGCCGCCGCGAGCGCTACGTCGTCGACGACGACGTCTGGTACCAGTCGATGATGGCCACCGCCCGCGCCAACGCCCGCTTCGTCCAGATCGCCCGACAGGGCGCCGGTGTCCTCGGCCCCGGCACCCCGGCCGGCGCCCGCCTGGAGAACGTCGCCCGTTTCATGGACTTCGTCTCCGAGAGCATCGCCCGGGCCGCCGAGCAGGCCCGTGAAATCCTCCACACGAAGCCCGAACCCGCTTCCGACGGCACCGGGGGCGGCACCGACTGAGCCACCGTCGCAAGGCCGCGAGCGCGGAACTCCCCGTGCCGACCGCACCCGTGAAGCGCGGCCTCAGAACCCGAAGGCCTCAGAACCCGACGGCCTCGCGGAGCAGCAGGACGGTGCCCGGGGTGGACCGGGCCGGCGCGTTGAGCACCAGCAGCTGGTTGACGGCGCTGGGCCGTCCGTAAGCGGCCCGGGCGCGGGCGTCCTCCAGCGGCAGGGCGTGCTCCTGGACGCGGCGCAGGGCGGTGGGCAGGTCGGGGACCACCTTCTGTGCGCCGACCACCCAGATCGCCCGCCCGGCGCCGCCGACGCCCCCGGGCAGTTGGCTGCCGGTGCCCGAGGCGAGGACCAGGGAGCCGGTCTCGGTGGCGGCCGCGACACTGCCCACGATGACGTCGGGGGTGGCGACCAGGCGCCGGAGGTCGTCGGCCTCGGTGGCCCGGTCCATGCTCAGCGCCCGGGTCTTGACGGACAGGTAGCGGCCGCCGGTGTTGATGTCCTCGTCGAGGCCGGACAGCCGGAGGGTCTCGCTGGCTGCGGTGAACACGCTCGCGCTCTCCGGGATCAGCTCGTGGACCCGGTTCCGAGCGGCGGCGGCGTCGTCGAGGATCTCGACGGTGAAGCCGTGCTCCGCCAGCGCGGCGGCCGCGCGCTCCAGCCGGTCCGCGGGCGCCGGGTCGGTGAACGGCGGACGCGCCTGCGCGGCCCGCGGCGCCGAGCCGGTCAGTGGGGTGGTGTCCAGGTACCGGATCTCGTAGACCCGCTCGGCGAACCGCCAGCCCTCCGCCGTACGCCGGTAACGGTCATGGTAGATCGCGTAGTTGAACCCCTGGAAGTCGTTCTTCAGGCGGACGATCTCGTGCATGTACGCGCGGCCGGTCGCGGTGTCGCCGTCGATCTCGATGGCGCCCGGGTGGGTGGTCTGCACGAAGAAGTCCCACTGCTCCTGGAGCTTCTCGCCGCCGACCCGGATCTGCTCGATGCCGGTGAACTCGACGGGGACGTCGGGCATCCGCAGCACGCCGTCCGGCGTGAACAGCTGCGAGAGACGGGCGCGGTCGCGCATCATCACTGCATCGGTGAAATCGGCCTGCAGCGCCTGGATCTCGGCGCGGTCGGCGATCGCTTGGAAGTCGTTCATCAGGTTCCTCCGTTCGGTCCTGCCCGGTACGACAAGACGGCCCGCCGGAATGTGAGGTGGGCGGCCGGACGTCACATTCCGGTGCGCTGTCCGGTCGGATGGAGGAGTGGACGGACAGCAGCGGGAGGCGGGGAATGGACCAGGAGCTGGACGTGATCATGAGTGAGCGGCGCCAACTGATCAATCTGGCCTACCGGTTGCTCGGTTCGCTCGCCGACGCCGAGGACGTGGTGCAGGAGACCTATGCCCGCTGGTACGCGATGACCCCGGAGCGGCGGGACGCCGTCGCCTCCCCCGGCGGCTGGCTGACCACGGTCGCCAGCCGGATCTGCCTCAACCTGCTCGGCTCCGCCCGCGCCCGGCGTGAGCGCTACGTGGGCGAGTGGATCCCCGAGCCGGTGCCCGAGCGCAGGGAGTGGACCGACGGGGCCACGGCGGACCCGGCGGACCGGATCACCCTCGACGAGTCGGTCAACATGGCCTTCCTCGTCGTCCTGGAAGCCATGACACCGGCCGAGCGGGTCGCGTTCATCCTGCACGACGTCTTCCAGTACCCGTTCGCCGAAGTGGCCGCGATCGTCGGCCGTTCGGCGGCGGCCTGCCGCCAGCTGGCCTCCTCCGCCCGCCGCCGGATCCGCGCGGCGCAGGTGCCGGCCGCCCCGACGAGCACCCAGGCCGGCATCGTCCGGGACTTCAAGCGGGCCTGGGAGGCCAAGGACCTCAAGTCCATGATGGACCTCCTCGACCCGGACGCCACCGTGATCTCCGACGGCGGCGGGCTGGTCATCGCCATGCTGCGGCCGCTCTCGGGCAGCGAGCGGATCGCCCCCTTCCTCGACGCCATCCGGTCCGTGCCCGGCAGGACGCTGGTGGAGTGCACCGTCAACGGGCAGCCCGGCCTGGTCGCCCAGCAGGACGGCGTCACCGACACCGTGTTCGCGTTCCGGATCGCCGACGGCCGGATCACCCACATCTGGGCGGTGCGCAACCCGGAGAAGCTCCGCCCCTGGGCGGAGTGACGCAGAACACGTCCAGGGCTGTCACAAGCCGCCCGGTTGCCGTGTCGTAAGGGAAGCAACGGAAACCGCGAGACCGAGGGAGCACACCATGGAAGCCCGCCTGAACCCCTTCACCAGCCCGGTCATGGGCAAGGTCTTCAAGCACCTCATCGCGGCCAACCAGCCGATCGCCGATTCGACCCTGCCGTACGTGACCCAGGAGCTGGTGCGGCTGCGGGCCAGCCAGATCAACGGCTGCGGCTTCTGCGTCGACATGCACTTCAAGGACGCCGTGCACGCCGGTGAGGAGGCGACCAAGCTGAACCTGGTCGCGGTGTGGCGCGAGGCCACCGTCTTCACCGACGCCGAGCGGGCCGCCCTGGAGCTGGCGGAGCAGGGCAGCCGGCTGGCCGACGGGGGCGGGGTCACCGACGAGGCCTGGGAGAACGCGGCGAAGCACTACGACGAGGAGCAGCTCGCGGCGCTGGTCTGCACGATCGCGCTGATCAACGCGTTCAACCGCGGCAACGTCATGATCCGTCAGCCCGCCGGCGGCTACCAGCCCGGCCAGTTCGCCCAGCACTGAGCCGGCACTGCGGGGACACTGCGGGGACACCGCGTCGACGGCGGGGGAGACCCTCCCTGGCCGTCGGCGTTCCCGGCGTACGCCCGGCGCCGGTACGCACACCACCGAGCCCACCCCTGTGGGCTTGTCGCCCAAAAACCGACCGATAAGGTGTTAATCCAACATTCATCCATGCCGCGTAGCCTCCGAGAGCTAGCCTCATGCTGAACGTCATCGTCCGACCGGGAGGCGAAACCCCCGTGCAAGGCACTGTCACCACACCGGGCGGCTCCGCCGTGGCCGGGGGCCAGGGCGAGGCCTTCCTCCTCGTCGTGGACGACGAGCCGAACATCCGCGAGCTGCTCGCCGCCTCGCTGCGCTTCTCCGGCTTCCGGGTGGCCTCCGCCGCGAGCGGGACCGAGGCGCTGGAGCTGATCGCCGCCGAACGCCCGGACCTGGTGGTCCTCGACGTGATGCTGCCCGACCTCGACGGCTTCACCGTCGTCGCGAAGCTGCGCGAGCGCACCACCCGGGGCCAGATCGCCGGACCCGCGCACGGGCACCCCGGCGACCACCTGCCGGTGCTCTTCCTTACCGCCAAGGACGGCGTGGGCGACAAGGTGCAGGGCCTGGCCGCGGGCGCCGACGACTACGTCACCAAGCCGTTCAGCCTGGAGGAGCTGATCGCCCGCATCCGCGCGATCCTGCGCCGGGCCGGCGGGCCCGCCGAGGACGGCCGACTGGTCGTCGCTGACCTCAGCCTCGACCCGGTCGCCCACGAGGTCACCCGTGCCGGCACCCCCGTCTCGCTCTCCCCGACCGAGTTCAAGCTGCTGCACTACCTGATGGCCAACGTCGGCCGGGTGGTCTCCAAGGCGCAGATCCTCGACCACGTCTGGGCCTACGACTTCGGGGGCGACCTCTCCATCGTCGAGTCCTACATCTCCTACCTGCGCCGCAAGCTCGACTCCGGCCCGGCCCACGGCCCCAAGCTGATCCACACCGTGCGCGGCATCGGCTACGCGCTGCGCCGCCCCCCGCAGGGCTGACCGGACCCGCCCGTGTTCGCCCGCTTCTCCTCCAGGTTGTCGCTGCGCGCCCGGCTGCTGGTGCTCGCGCTCGCGCTGGTCACCACCGGGCTCGCGGTGAGCGACACCTTCGTGCTCGGCACCGTACGGGCGCAGCTGGTGGAGCAGCTGGACGAACAGCTCCAGCGGTACGGGCCGCCCCTCTCCCGCAAGCCCCCCGGCCGGCTCACCACGCCGGACGCCGGCAAGCCCGCCGTCACCGGGCGGCGGATCAGCCTGCCCAGCCAGTACCTGGTGCAGTACCTGTCCTCGGACGGCAAGGTCCAGGCGGTCATGCGCCAGCCCGTCTCGGACAGCGACCCGGCGCCGCAACTGGCCGGGCTGGACCCGACCCAGACCGCCCCGGACGTCCCCTTCGACCTGCCCGACCAACGCGGCCACCACAGCTGGCGGGTCCTGGTGCTGCAGCTCCAGGACCCCCGCACGCCCACCCCTGGGATCGGCGCGTACGCCTCGCCGACCACCGCCCCGACCTATGTCATGGTGGCCGTCTCCCGCGAGGACATCGACGCCACCATCGGCAAACTGCGCACCTCCTTCCTCGCCATCGGCGGAGCCGTCCTGGTGCTGATCGCCGCGCTCGGCTTCTTCGCGGTACGGGCCGGGCTGCGGCCGCTGCGCCGGATCGAGGCGGACGCCGCGCGGATCGCGGCCGGGGAGCTGTCGCACCGCATGCCCGAGCTCTCCCCGGGCACCGAGGTCGGACGGATGTCGATCGCGCTCAACGGCATGCTCACCCAGATCGAGGCGGCCTTCGCCGCCCGTGCCGAGTCCGAGGCCCGGATGCGGAGTTTCGTCGCGGATGCCTCGCACGAGCTGCGCACCCCGCTGGCCGGCATCCGCGGCTTCGCCGAGCTGTACCGGATGGGCGCGCTGCCCACCGAGGCGGACGTCAAGCGGACCATGACCCGGATCGAGAGCGAGGCGGTCCGGATGGGCGCCCTGGTCGAGGACCTGCTGGTGCTCGCCCGGCTGGACGAGGAGCGCCCGCTCGACCTCGCCCCGATGGACCTGCGCACCCTCGCCGCCGACGCGCTGCACGACCTCACCGCCCTCGACCCGAGCCGCCCGGTCGCGCTCACCGGCCCCTCCGGCGCCGGGGCGCCGGCCGCTGCGCCCGTCCTGGGTGACGAGGCGCGGCTGCGGCAGGTGGTCACCAACCTGGTCGGCAACGCGGTCAAGCACACCCCGCCCGGCACCCCGGTCCGGATCGGGGTCGGCGGCGGGGCCGACGGGGTCTGCCTGCTGGAAGTCGCCGACTCCGGGCCCGGCCTCACCGAGGAGCAGGCCCAGCGGGTCTTCGACCGCTTCTACCGGGTCGACGCCTCGCGCAGCCGCGACAACGGCGGCGGAGGCGGCCTCGGCCTCGCCATCGCCACCGCCCTCACCCGCGCGCACGGCGGCACCCTCACCCTGGACACCGCACCCGGCGCCGGCGCCATATTTCGGGTCGAACTGCCCGTGAACGGCGACCGGGTTTCCTGAGTCTTTGTCGACTCGTCAATTCTTCTGCGAACCAGGCAATTCACCGGGCCCGCTCATTGCCGGAAGCCGGCATGGAGCGTAAAGAAACCGTGTGCCTATGATCAGCGCTGCCGGGACGTCAAGAAGTGCCCGGACAAAGGCTTTTGCATACTTTCGGACCCGGAAGGGGTCATTGTGAAACTCCGCCGTACGCTGGTCTCGGCCGCCCTCGTCGCCGCCGTGGTCTCGCCCGCAGTCGTGCTCTCCGCGGCTCCCGCCTTCGCGGAGTCGGCTCCGGCGGCGCAGACCCAGAACGACGGCGGCTCGATCGCCGCCCTGGAGAAGGCCGCCGCCGACGCGGCCAAGGCCTACGAGGAGGCCAAGGCCTACGAAGCCGACCAGAAGGCCAAGTTCGACGCCTACACGCCCCCGGCGGACCTCACCGCCAAGCTCAAGGCGGCCCAGGCCGCCGCTGCGAAGGCCACCGAGGCCGCGACCGCCGCCGACGACGAGGTCCACAAGGCCATGACCGCGTACGACACCGCGACGGACGCGGACCGCGAGAAGGCCAGGGAGCACATGCTGAAGGCGATGGACGCCGCCAACGCCGCCCGCTACGCGGAGAAGCAGGCCAAGGACGCCGTGACCGCTGCCGGCCGGGCGCTGGACGATGCCCGGATGACCGCGCTCACCAGGGTCACCGAGGCTCAGGAGCGCACCAAGGCCGCAGCCGCCGCCAAGGCCGATGCCGACAAGGCTCTCGCCGATGCCAAGTCGGCCGCCGCCCAGAAGCCGGCCGACAAGCCGACCGAGCAGCCCGCGGACAAGCCGACCGAGCAGCCCGCCGACAAGCCGGCGGACAAGCCTGCCGAGCAGCCCGGTGCCGTCACCCAGGCGGCGGACACCACCGCGTCGACCACCTCGACCGACACTTCGGCCGGCACCGACAAGTCCACCACCACCTCGACGACGTCGGGCACCGACAAGTCCACCACCACCTCGACGACGTCGAACTCCTCGAACTCCTCGACCACTTCGACCAAGGCCACCACCGGCTCGGCCGCCGAACTCGCCGAGACCGGCTCCAACCCGGCCACCCCGTACCTCGCCCTGGGTTCCGGCCTCGCCATCAGCCTCGGCGCCGCCGCCCTGTACGTCTCCCGCCGCAAGACGACCCGATCCACCTCCTGATTCACCTGGTTCGCGCCCGCTCGGGAGGAGGACGCGAACCCCACCGCACCCCGAACCGCAGGGCAGGCCTCCTCCCGGCCTGCCCTGCGGTTCCGCGTTTTCGGGCCCCAAACTCCTCGATCGACTGAACCTGCCCCCGTTCACCCGGTCGCCCCCTCGGTCGTGTGCGACCGTGCTGCCGCTGGGACGGGCGGATCACGGTGGAGGAGTTCCTGCGCGGCTTCACCGAGCCCTTCACCGCCCGAGCCGACTCCACCTCGGGCGCCCAGCTCCTGGGCCGACCGTAGTCACGAGCCAGCACCCCGCCTAGCACGCCCCGCTCGCCGGAGCGAGCGGGGCGCGCCCCTGTCAAGCGCCGGTTCGGCCAAGAGGCGCGCGCGGTCCGCCCGGTCGTTCGTTGCCCCGGCCCCCGCCGGATCCGCAGACTGTGCGGACCGCAGCGCAAACCGTGACGCATGGCACACGACTGTCAACCCCACCCCACCTGCAGTTCCTCCGTAAGGATGATGGATACTGGGGCTTGTGAACGTGTTCACGTTCACAAGCGGACAAGCCTGTGTGGTTGAGCAGCGGTCTACGGCTATGGACGAAGTTTGTCCGAAAACGCCCTGAGAGGGGCCGTTGGAGAGAGGGCGACGTGGAACTGGCAATCGCTCACGAGACCATTGCGCGATGGCAATTCGGCATCACCACCGTCTACCACTTCCTCTTCGTGCCGCTCACCATCAGCCTCGCCGCGATCGTGGCCGGGCTGGAGACCGCCTGGGTGCGCACGAACAAGGAGAAGTACTTCCACGCGACCAAGTTCTGGGGAAAGCTCTTCCTCATCAACATCGCGATGGGTGTCGTCACCGGAATCGTGCAGGAATTCCAGTTCGGCATGAACTGGTCCGACTATTCCCGCTTCGTCGGTGACGTCTTCGGCGCCCCGCTCGCGATGGAGGCGCTGATCGCCTTCTTCTTCGAGTCCACCTTCATCGGCCTGTGGATCTTCGGCTGGGACAAGCTGCCGAAGAAGATCCACTGCGGCTGCATGTGGATGGTCTCGCTGGGCACCGTGCTCTCCGCCTACTTCATCCTGGCGGCCAACTCCTGGATGCAGCACCCGGTCGGCTACTCGATCGACAGGGCCACCGGCAAGGCGCAGCTCACCGACATCGCCAAGGTGCTGTTCCAGAACACCACGCTCACCGTGGTCTTCCACACCCTGACCGCGGCCTTCCTCACCGGCGCCGCCTTCATGGTCGGCATCGCCTCCTTCCACCTCTGGAAGGCCAAGCGCAGGCCCGAAAGCGCAGACCCCAGGAAGACCGCCGTGATGCGCACCTCGCTGCGGCTCGGCCTGGTGCTCGCGGTGGTCTTCGGCGCCGGCACCGCGCTCAGCGGCGACTCGCTGGGCAAGGTCATGTTCGAGCAGCAGCCGATGAAGATGGCCGCCGCCGAGGCCCTGTGGGACACCCAGGCGCCCGCGCCGTTCTCGATCTTCGCGGTCGGCGACGTCAGCAAGGGCCACAACTCGGTCGAGCTGGAGGTCCCCGGGGTGCTGTCCTTCCTCGCCAAGAACGACTTCAGCTCCGCCGTCCCCGGCATCAACGACACCGCCGCCGCCGAGGCCGCCGCGCACGGCGGCAACCCCAAGGACTACATCCCGAGCGTCTTCATGACCTACTGGGGCTTCCGCTTCATGATCGGCTTCGGGATGACCTCCTTCGCCGCCGGCCTGGTCGGCCTCTGGGCGACCCGACGGAAGCTCTTCCTGCGCCCCGAGTTCCGCACCGGCGACACCGAGGTGCCCCGGCTGATGCTCACCCCGAAGCGGGAACTGGGCCCGCTGCTCACCAAGTGGAGCTGGCGGATCGGCATCCTGACCATGGGCTTCCCGCTGATCGCCAACAGCTTCGGCTGGATCTTCACCGAGATGGGCCGTCAGCCCTGGGCCGTCTTCGGCCTGATGACCACGGCGAGTGCCGTCTCCCCCAACGTCAGCGTCGGCACCCAGATCGGCGCGCTGGTCACCTTCACCGTGCTGTACGCGATCCTCGCCGTGGTCGAGGTCCGGCTGCTGGTCAAGTACGCCAAGGCCGGCCCGGTGGTGACCGAGCAGCCCCCGACCGGGGACCCGTCGCTGCGCGGCCCGTCCGCGGACGCGGACGCCGACAAGCCGCTCGCCTTCGCGTACTGACGCACCCCACCGTGGAACTGAGGATCTGACATGCAACTCCACGACGTCTGGTTCGTGCTGATCGCGGTCCTGTGGATCGGCTACTTCTTCCTGGAGGGCTTCGACTTCGGGATCGGCGTCCTCACCAAGCCGCTCGCCCGCGACACCGCCGAGCGCCGGGTGCTGATCAACACCATCGGCCCGGTCTGGGACGGCAACGAGGTCTGGCTGCTGACCGCCGGCGGCGCCACCTTCGCCGCCTTCCCGGACTGGTACGCGACCCTCTTCAGCGGCTTCTACATCCCGCTGCTGATCATCCTGGTCTGCCTGATCGTCCGCGGCGTGGCCTTCGAGTACCGGGCCAAGCGCGACGGTGCCCGCTGGCAGCGCAACTGGGAGGAGGCCATCTTCTGGACCTCCCTCCTCCCGGCCTTCCTGTGGGGCGTGGCCTTCGCCAACATCGTGCGCGGCGTGGACATCGACGCGCAGAAGAACTACGTCGGCACCCTCTGGGACCTGCTCAACCCGTACGCCCTGCTCGGCGGCCTGGTGACGCTCGCCCTGTTCACCTTCCACGGCGCGGTCTTCGCAGCGCTCAAGACGGTCGGCGAGATCCGTGTGCGCGCTCGCAAGGCCGCCCTGCAGGCGGGCCTGGCGACCGCCGTCCTCGCCCTCGGCTTCCTGACCTGGACCCAGGCCGACAGCGGCAACGCCAAGAGCCTGGTCGCGATGGTGATCGCCGTACTGGCCCTGCTCGGCGCGCTGGCGGCCAACCAGCGCGGCCGCGAGGGCTGGGCGTTCGTCCTCTCCGGGGCGACCGTCGTGGCCGCGGTCGCGATGCTCTTCCTGGCGCTCTTCCCGAACGTCATGCCGTCCACCCTGAACGACGGCTGGAGCCTGACCGTCAGCAACGCGGCCTCCTCGCCGTACACGCTCAAGCTGATGACCATCGTGGCGGCCGTGTTCACCCCGCTGGTGCTGCTCTACCAGGGCTGGACCTACTGGGTGTTCCGCAAGCGGATCGGCGTCCAGCACCTCCCCGGGCACCACCCGGCCGCCCCGCTCGACCAGGCCTGACGCCGTGAAGCCGGTCGACCCCCGACTCCTCGGGTACGCCCGCACCACCCGTGCCTTCCTCGCCGGATCCGTGCTCCTCGGCGGGGCGGGCGCGGCCCTGGTGGTCGCCCAGGCGAGCCTGATCGCCGAGATCGTCGTCCGCGGCTTCCAGCGCGGCGCCACCCTCGGCGAACTGACCACCCCGCTGGTGCTGCTCGCCCTGACGGCGGCCGGGCGCGGGCTGGTCGGCTGGCTCACCGAGCTCACCGCGCACCGCTCCGTCGCCCGGGTGAAGTCCACCCTGCGACGCAGGCTGCTCGACCACGCCACCGCGCTCGGCCCGTCCTACCTGGCGGGCCGGCGCACCGGCGAACTCACCACCCTCGCCACCCGCGGCATCGACGCCCTCGACGACTACTTCGCCCGCTACCTGCCGCAGCTGGCCCTCGCCGTGGTCGTCCCGGTGATCGTGCTGCTGCGGATCGCCGGCGCCGACTTCACCTCGGCCGCGATCATCGCCGGGACGCTGCCGCTGATCCCGCTGTTCATGGTGCTGATCGGGATGGCCACCCAGTCCCGGATGGACCGCCAGTGGGACACCCTGGCCCGGCTCTCCCACCACTTCCTCGACGTGGTCGCCGGCCTGCCCACCCTCAAGGTGTTCAACCGGGCCCGCGCCCAGGCCGCCACCATCGCCCGGATCACCGCCGACTACCGCCGCGCCACCCTGCGCACCCTGCGGATCGCCTTCATCTCCTCCTTCGCGCTGGAGCTGCTCTCCACCCTGTCCGTCGCGCTGGTCGCGGTCACCATCGGCTTCCGGCTGGTGGACGGCTCGCTCGACCTGGAGACCGGGCTGCTGATCCTCGTCCTCGCCCCCGAGGTGTACTTCCCGGTCCGCCAGGTCGGCGCGCTCTACCACTCCAGCGTCGAGGGCCTGAGCGCCGCCGACGAGATCTTCCGGGTGCTGGAGACCCCGCTGCCCGCCGCCGGTACCCGCCCCGCCCCCGAGCTCACCGGCGCCGTGATCACCGCCGAGGGCCTGACCGTGCGCCACCCCGGGCGCGACGTGCCCGCGCTGGACGGCGCCGCGCTGACCCTGCGCCCCGGCTCCAGCACCGCCCTCACCGGCCCGAGCGGGGCCGGCAAGTCCACCCTGCTGTCCGTCCTGCTCGGCCTCACCACCCCCGAGGCCGGCACCGTCCGGATCACCGCCGTCGACGGGCGCGCGTACGACCTCGCCGAGCTTGAGCCGGAGAGCTGGCGGCGGCAGATCGCCTGGGTGCCGCAGCACCCCCACCTGTTCGCCGGGACGGTCGCCGAGAACCTGCGGCTCTACCGCCCCGAGGCGACCGACGACCAGCTGTGGACGGCGCTGCGGGCCGCCCACGCCCTCGACTTCGTCACCGACCTGGACGCCCGGCTGGGGGAGGACGGCGCCGGGCTGTCCGCCGGACAGCGCCAGCGCCTCGCGCTCGCCCGGGTGCTGCTCGCCGACGACCGGCCGCTGGTGCTGCTGGACGAGCCCACCGCCAACCTGGACGGCGGCTCCGAGGCCGCCGTCGTGGACGCCGTCCGGACCCTCGCCGAGGACCCCGCGCGCACCGTGCTGGTCGTCGCCCACCGACCGGCGCTGCTGGCGGTCGCGGACGAGCGGGTCCGGCTGGCGGGGCCCGACGCCGTCGCGGCCCCGGAGCCGGTCGCCCTGCTCGGCCACCCGGCCCCGCCCCGAGCCGAAGGGCGCGCCGGTGCCGAAAGCGAGGAGCGACAAGCGACCGACGAGGGAGGGAGCGCCGGAGCGAAGAGCGTCGGCGCCGGGCCCGAGCGCCCGGAGGCGAGCGGGCGAGTCACAGTCCGGCCCACGCCCGCCCCCGCCGAGCCCGAGGAGCCCGGGACCGAGCCCGCCGCCCCCCGGCTGGCACTGTCCGTCCTGCTCGGCTCGCTCGCCCTCGGCTGCGCCGTCGCCCTGATGGCCGCCTCCGGCTACCTCATCTCCCGGGCCTCCCAGATGCCCCCGGTGCTCTACCTGATGACGGCCGTCACCGCGGTCCGCGCCTTCGGCATCGGCCGCAGCTTCTTCCGCTACACCGAGCGGCTGGTCTCGCACGACGCCGTGCTGCGCACCCTCGGCACCCTGCGGGCCGCCGTCTACCGGCGGCTGACCGTGCTCGCCCCGGCCGGGCTGCCCGCTTTCCGGCGTGGCGACCTGCTCTCCCGGCTGGTCGCCGACGTCGACGCGATCCAGGACCACTACCTGCGCTGGCGGCTGCCCGCCGCCGTCGCCGCCGTGGTCGCGCTCGCCTCGGCGGTGGCGATGGGCGCCTTCCTGCCCGCCGCCGGACTGGTGCTCGGCCTCGGCCTGCTGCTCGCCGGCGTGCTGGTGCCCGCGCTGGCCGCCCGCTGGTCGGCCGGCGCCGAGCGGCGCCAGGCCCCGGCCCGCGGACAGCTGGCCGCCACCGTGGTGGACGCCTTCACCGGAACCGCCGAGCTCACCGTGGCCGGCGCCCTGCCCGGCCGGCTGGCCGCCGTCCGCGCCGCCGACACCGCGCTGACCCGGCTGGCTGCCCGCTCGGCCGCCACCACCGCGCTCGGCACCGGGCTGATCGCACTGCTCACCGGCCTGACGGTGGTGGGCGCGGCGGCCGTCGGCATCCAGGGGGTGCGTGACGGGGCGCTGGCGCCGGTCTGCCTGGCGCTGGTGGTGCTGACCCCGCTGGCCGGTTTCGAGGCCGTCACCGGGATGCCGCTCGCCGTCCAGGCCCGCCAGCGCAGCCGCGCCGCGCGGGCCCGGCTGGACGAGCTGCTGGACGCTCCCGCGCCGGTCACCACCCCCGCCGAGCCGCTCGCGCTGCCCGAGCAGCCGCTGCCCGTCGCGGTGCGCGGGCTGACCGTACGGCACCCCGGGCAGGCCGTGGACGCGCTCGCCGGGGTGGACCTCGACCTCACCCCCGGCCGCCGGATCGCCGTGGTCGGCCCGTCCGGCTCCGGCAAGACCACCCTTGCCCAGGCGCTGCTGCGCTTCCTGGAGCCCGGCGCCGGGTCCGTCACCTTCGCCGCCGGTCGTCCACAGGCTGTGGACGGTCGCGCGCTCGCGGGCGAGGACGTCCGCCGGGTGATCGGCCTCTGTGCCCAGGACGCCCACGTCTTCGACAGCTCGCTGCGGGAGAACCTGCGGCTGGCCCGCCCCGGCGCGGACGAGACCGAGCTGCGCGCCGCACTCGCCGCCGCCCGGCTGCTGGACTGGACGGACGGCCTCCCGGGCGGCCTGGACACCATGGTCGGTGAGCACGGCGCCCGGCTCTCCGGCGGCCAGCGCCAGCGGCTCGCCCTCGCCCGGGCGCTGCTCGCGGACTTCCCCGTACTCGTCCTGGACGAGCCCGCCGAGCACCTCGACCTGCCCACCGCCGACGCCCTCACCACCGACCTGCTGGCCGCCACCGAGGGCCGCACCACCGTGCTGATCACCCACCGGCTCGCCGGGTTGGACGACGCCACCGTGGACGAGGTGCTGGTGCTGGACGGTGGCCGGGTGGCCGAGCGCGGCCGCTGGTCCGAGCTGGTCGCCGACCCGGACGGGCGGCTGCACGCGATGTGGCGGCGGGAGCGGGAGGCCGACGGCCTGCTGGAGCCGGCGCATCTCTAAGAGCTGCGTCTTCCTTCGGCTGAAAACCGTACAAACTAGGCTTTCTTCATGGACCCCACGCCAGACCTTCCCGAGGACGCTCCCGAGCCGACACCCCATCGGGTGCCCGAGATCGCCTCACTCGGGCTGGACACCCTGGTCACCGAGGTCGCGGAGCGCCTCCAGTCCGCCGCCGCGGTCACCGACCGGATGCAGCGCCTGCTGGAGGCGGTGGTCTCCATCGGCGCCGGGCTCGACCTGCACGCCACCCTGCACCGGATCGCCACCGGTGCCGCCGAACTGGTCGACGCCCGGTACGCGGCGCTCGGCGTGATCGCCCCCGGCGGGCACGGCCTGGCCGACTTCATCCACGTCGGCATCGACGACGAGACCGCCGCCGAGATCGGCGAACTGCCCGCTGGACGCGGCATCCTCGGCGCGCTCATCGACCGCCCCGAGCCGCTGCGGCTGGCCGACCTCGGAGCCGATCCGCGCTCCTCCGGGTTCCCGCCGCACCACCCGCAGATGAAGACCTTCCTCGGCGTGCCGATCCGGGTCCGCGACGAGGTCTTCGGCAACCTCTACCTCACCGAGAAGAAGGGCGGCGGCGCCTTCACCCCCGAGGACGAGCAGGTGGTGCACGCCCTCGCCGCGGCCGCCGGCGTGGCGATCGAGAACTCCCGGCTGTACGAGGAGGGGCGCCGCCGCGAACGCTGGATCGCCGGCGCCGCCGCCGTCACCACCGCGCTGCTCTCCACCGAGCAGGCCGAGGGCGCGCTGACCGTCGCGGCCGAGCAGGTGCGGGAGTTGGCGGACGCCGCGCTCGGCATGATCCTGCTGCCCACCGGTCCGGTCGGTGAGGGCGATGGCCAGATGCGGGTCGCCCACGCCTCCGGCGAGGCCGCCGAGTTCGTCCGCGGCGAGCTGCTGCCCAAGGACAGCTTCGCGGCCCGGCTGCTCGCGGGGGAGAGCGTCCATCTGGACGACATGTCCAGCGACCCGGCCGTGGTGATCCGGCTCGCCCGCAGCTTCGGCCCGTCCATGGCCGTCCCGATGGTCGCCGCCGGGCGGGTGCTCGGCGGGCTCTGCGTCTGGCGCCCGCGCGGGGCGCTGCCGTTCACGGACTCCGAGAAGCAACTCGCCGAGACCTTCGCCTCGCAGGCCGCCCTCGCCCTGCGCCTCGCCGAGGGCCAGCGCGACCAGCAGCGCCTCGCCGTCTTCCAGGACCGCGACCGGATCGCCCGAGACCTCCACGACCTGGTGATCCAGCGGCTGTTCGCCACCGGGATGATGCTGGAGAGCGCCGCCCGGCGCTCCGTCGTCCCCGAGGTGAAGGTCGGCATCGGCAACGCGGTGGACGAACTGGACGCCACCATCCAGGAGGTCCGCACCACCATCTACGCCCTCCAGCACGACAACCACGGCGACGCCCCCGACACCCTGCGCACCCGGGTGCTGCGGGAGGCCAGCCAGGCCGCGGCGGCGCTCGGCTTCAAACCCTCGGTGAGCTTCGTCGGGCCGGTGGAGAGCCTGGTCGGCGAGAACACCGGGCGTCAACTCCTGGCGGCGCTGCGGGAGATGCTCTCCAACACGGCCCGGCACGCGCGGGCCTCCCGGGTCGGCGTGGAGATCGACGCGACCGTCCACCTGGACGACGGCGGTAGGCCGGTCGGCGGCGACCCCGAGTCGCTGGACCGGGGCGGGCGGCCCGGCGTGCTGCTCACCGTGACCGACGACGGGGTGGGCATCCCGGCGGGCGGGCGTCGCAGCGGACTGCTCAACCTGACCCGGCGCGCGGAGGCACTCGGCGGGGCCGCCTGGCACGAGAGCGGGCCCTACCGGAAGGGGGCGATGGTGCGCTGGACGGCCCGGCCGTAGGCACGCGACAACCGTGAGGCGGCGACGTGCCGGAACGCCTTCCGGCGCTTCGTGGTGCTGCTCGCCAAGCAGCCGGCACGCGAACTGCCCGAGAGGGCCGTGTCGTCGAGACGTCCCGATGGCCACTGAGTGGCGCCCGGCCGACCGAGCAGATCTTCGGGAACCGCGCGACCAGCGGACCTCCGACTACGTCAACGGCCGTTTCGGCTTGGGTAGTTACCGGGATTCTGGGTCCTACCGGGGCAGGAACTCCTCCAGCACGGCCGCGACGCCGTCCTGCTCGTTGCTCACGGTGTGCAGCGGCACCGCCGCCAGCACCTGCGGGTGCGCGTTGGCGACGGCGTACGCGGTGCCGGCCCAGGCCAGCATCTCCAGGTCGTTCGGCATGTCACCGAAGGCCACCACCTCGCTGCGGTCGATCCCGTGCTCGGCGCACCAACGGGCCAACGTGCTGGCCTTGGTGACGCCGGACGCGCTGATCTCCAGCAGCGGGATCGGCGCGGAGCGGGTGATCTCCGCCAGGTGCCCGGCGGCCGTCCTGGCCTCGGCGAGGAAGGTGTCCGGGGCGAGGTCCGGGTGCTTGGCCAGCAGCTTGAACAGGCCCCGCACCGGGCCGCCGTCCGCCAGCAGCTCCTCGGCCGGGCCGATCGCGCGGACCATGTCGTCGCCCCACATCAGCACCTCGTACTCGGGCTCGCGGGCCCACCCGTCCGCGTACTCGAAGGCGAAGGCGGTGCCGGGCAGCTTGGTCCGCAGCGCCTCGACCACCGCCAGCGTGGTCCCGGCCGACATCGGGAAGTACTCCACCAGCTCGCCGCGCCGGACGTCCACGACCGCGCCGCCGTTCGAGCAGATCGCCACCCCGTGGCCGCCGATGTGCGGGCTCACCTGCTGCATCCAGCGCGGCGGCCGCCCGGTCACGAACACCACCTGGATCCCGGCCGCCTCGGCCGCCGCCAGGGCCGCGGCGGTGCGATCGCTGACGGTGCCGGCGGCGCAGAGCAGGGTGCCGTCCAGGTCGGTGGCGATGAGGCGGGGGGCGGTACGGGGTTCGGTCACCGGTCCATCTTGACCCATCGGCGCCGCCGGGTCACCGCCCGGGGCGGCGTCCGGAACCGGGACCGTACGGACGGGTTCCGGCCCTCCAGGCGCCGTTTCCGGCCGATTCGCCCCCGTCCGGGGTGCCGGTGCGGGCCGAACGGGCAGGAATGATCACGGTCACCCCGTCGGCAGGAAGAGCCATGCCCACAAGCCAGCTCCGAGACGAGCCGCCCCCGACCCGCCGCCCCATCACCACCACCCACCCGGACGAGCCGGACGCGCCCGCCGCCTCCCGCGAACCGGTCCTGCTCGGTGAGGTCCTCTTCCACGCCCTCGCCGAACTCGCCCGCCGCACCCCGGACCCGGTCCCCGCCCTCCCCGCCCAGCGCACCCGCCCGCACCCGTGACCGGCCTGCGTCACCGCTCGGTGCGCCGCACCCAGTAGCGCCAGCCCGCCTCGATCTGGCTCGGCGGCCAGACCGTCGCGTCCTTCTCCAGAAGCACCGAAAGGGTGTTTTCGTCCCGGTGGCGCCAAGTTCAGTCCCAGAGGGAGATCGCCAGGACCAGGGCGACGACCGGGATCAGCAGCCACGGCTCGGCCAGGACCAGGAGCCCGGAGAAGATCAGGGCGAAGTACGCCAGTGCCTTGGCGGCGCGGCGCCGGGCCTTGTTCTTCGTGCCCTTGTTCTTCTTCGTGCCCTTGTGGGAAAGCGCCTCTGCGCCAGTGGCTGCCTCAAGGGTGGGCGTGTTGTTCCCGGTGTCGATTGCGGGTTCGGGCTTCTTCGTGTCGATGGTCGTCATGACACTCAGCCTCGTCGCGAGAGCACCGATCTCGCGTCGGTGAAGCCCGCCTATCTAGGTGAAGACCACCGACGCGTACGTAGTGCCGCCGCGGTGAGAGTTGGTCCGTGAACGCTTACATGGATCGCGCGGAGATCGTTCTGTGGGTGCGGCATGCGGACGGCCGGTGGTCGGCCAGGACTGTCTGGGTGGTGGTGCTCAACGGGGAGGCGTATGTCCGCTCGGCCTTCGGCCGGCGCAGTGCCTGGTGCCGCCGGGTCCTGCGGCATGCGGACACGGAGGTGGAGGTGGCCGGGGTCCGGCTGTCCGCCACCCTCCGGCCGGTGGACGACCCCGAGCTCGTCCAGCGCGTCTCCGGTGCCTACCGGGCCAAGTACGGGTTGAGCTGGCCCGGCCCCGTGGAGTCGATGAACGGGCCCGAGGCCGCGGCCACCACCATGCGGCTAACGAATGTCGGGCAGGTCCCGCAGTTGCCTGCGTGAGGTGAGCCCGAGCTTGCGGAAGATGTTGCGCAGGTGCGCGTCGACCGTCCGGGGGCTGAGGAACAGCTTCGCCGCCACCTCCTTGGAGGTGGCGCCGTTGGCGACCAGGCGTGCGATGTGCACCTCCTGCATCGTCAGCTGGTCCGACGCCTTCGACGTGCGGCTGCGGGCCTGCTCGCCCGTGGCGCGCAACTCGCCGGCGGCGCGCTCGGCGAACGCCTCCACGCCGAGGTCGGACAGCGACTCGTGTGCCAGCCGCAGCGCGGACCGGGCGTCACGCCGTCGGCCCTGGCGGCGCAGCCACTCCCCGTACAGCAGATGTGCCCGGGCGCGGTAGACGACCAGTGCGCTGCCGTCGAGCAGGGCGATCGCCTCCTCGTAGGCGGACTCGTCCTCGGTCACCAGGGCCCGCGCACAGGCCTCGACGCCGAGACCCCACGCGTGCCGGCCCGCCCGCGTGCGTTCTTGGAGGGACGCGAGGGCCGCGGCGGCGACCTCGGTCTCGCCGCACCGCACGGCCGCCTCGACCAGCTCGGGCAGGGCAAGGCCTGCCGTGCCGACGGCGCCGTACTCGACCGCTTCCCTCGCCGCCTTCAGCGCGGCCGGGTAGTCGGCCAGGCCATTGCTGAGCACGGCCGTCGCCCAGTGCACACTCAGGCTCATCCGGTGGTCCACCGACGCGAACAGTTCGACGGCCTCCTTGCGCCGCCCGCGCAGCGCGACCAGGTGGAGGCGTGGATAGACCAACGGTGCCGCGCCGGTGGCGTCGGCGATCGCCTCCTCCTCGGAGATCAGCTCCATCGCGGCACCGAAGTCGCCGGTGTGCGCGGTCACGGTGGCCCGCATGGCCAGTCCGATGGGCAGCGCGTGGAAGGAACCAGACTCCCGCCCGGCCGCGACGGCACGCGTGGCGATGCCGTGCATGGCCTCGATGTTCCACAGCTCGGTGGCCACCATGAAGCCCAGTGACGGCCGCCTGGCCCACATCTCGCCGTCGGCGTCGTCGACGACCGGCCTGAGGCTCTCCCCCGCCGCCCGATGCCCGTCGCTGACCAGGTTGATCAGGCCGGTCAGCACCGCCGCCGCCGAGGAATCCGGCTCACCCGACGGCGGGGTCTTCCTGACGGCCTCCACCACCTGGTCGAGGGCGCCGAGCAGAAGGCCCATCTCGGCGGCGTCGAGATAGCACTCCTGCGACCAGGCCGGGTCGGTGACGGCGAGCCGGGCGGCGGCGCGCAGGAGGTGGGCCGTGGGGCCTTCGTCCCCGCGGCGGCGGACGAACGACAGCCTGCCGCGGAGCAGGTCGGCCCTGGCGGCCCGGCCCGGATCGTCGGTCGCCACGGTGGTGAGCAGTTCCGCCGCCGTGTCGAACTCGCCCACCGAGAGCTTGGCCTCGGCCGCGGCCAGGACCCGCTCGGCGCGTTGCGCCGGGCTGACGGTGAGCGCGGCCGAGCGTTCGAGGAAGGCCGCCGCGGCCGCGACACCGCCACGCATCCGGGCGCGGGTGGCGGAGGCTTCGAGCTCGGCGGCGACCTGCTCGTCCGGACCGGCACTGGCCTGGGCGCGATGCCAGGCCCGCCGGTCGGGGTCCGCGACCGGGTCGGTCACGGCAGCCAGCGCCTCGTGCGCCCTGCGCCGCTCCCGCGGCGTCGCGGCGCGGTAGGCGGCCGAGCGGGCGAGGGGGTGGCTGAATCGGATCCGGGTGCCGAACTCGACCAGCGCGCAGGACTCCGCGGCGGCGGCCGCGTCGATGCCCAGGAATTCGGCCGCGCGCCACAGCAGGCCGGGGTCGCCGATCGGGTCGGCGGCGGCGACGGTCACCAGCAGCCGGGCCGCTGGCGGCAGGAGTTCCAGCCGGGACCGGAAGCTCTGCTCGATCACTGCGGGTACCGAGTCGGGCTGGGCGAATCCGCCCGCCATCCCGGCGAGTCCGGCGGTCCTGGGAAGCTCCACCAGCGCGAGGGGATTTCCGCGCGCCTCGGCCAGGATGCGGTCGCGCACCCGCTCGTCCAACGGGGCGCGGACCGCCGCGGCCAGCAGCGCGCGGGCATCCGATTCGCCGAGGCCCTGAAGCGAATGGCCGGGCAGTTCGTCCAGCTCGGGCAGGCGGCTCGGCTCGCGCACCGCGAACACGAGGGCGATCGACTCGGCCGAGACCCGGCGGGCGAGGAAGGCCAGCGCCTTGGCCGACGCCCGGTCCAGCCACTGTGCGTCGTCGACGACGCACAGCAGCGGGCGTTCCCGCCCGGTCTCCGTCAGGAGTCCCAGCGACGCGACGCCGACAAGGAACGGATCGGGTGTGCCGGTGTCGAGGCCGAAAGCGATCTCCAGCGCCTTGCGGTGCGGCGGGGGCAACGCCGTCAGCCGGTCGGTGACGGGTGCGAGCAACTGGTGCAGCGCGGCGAACGGCAGCTCCGTCTCGAACTCCGCGCCGGACGCCCGCACGACGAGGAATCCGGTCGCGGCCTCGTCCAGGTGCCGCAGCAGCACGCTCTTGCCGATGCCCGCCTCACCGCGCAGGACCAGGGCGCCGCCTCGGCTCTCCCGCGCCGCTTGGAGCAGGGCGTCGAGCCGCCGCATCTCGTCATGACGGCCGATCAGCTCGTCCGTGTATGTCTCGGGCATGTCCGAGAACCTATGCGGTTGCGCACCGCAGGGGAATCCGGAACAGGCTTCAGCGACCCGGAAGCCGTCCCCGTACAGGCGACCCGGAAGCCGTCCCGTATAGGCAATGACTACCGACGCGAGCGGTGGGCGCCTGCTGCGAGTGTCTAGCCATGACCCGCACCGCAGAGCAACCGACCGCCACCGGCTGGACATCGCTGGCGGTTCTGGCCACGGCCCAGTTCCTGGTCGTGCTGAGCACGTCGATCGTCAACGTCGTCCTGCCCCAGATCCGGGCCGGGCTCGAACTGTCCGACACCGGCCAGGCGTGGACGGTCAACGCCTACGTACTGGCCTTCGGCGCGCTGTTGCTGCCGGGCGGGCGCGCAGGCGACGTATACGGCCTTCGCCGCGTGTTTCTGCTCGGCATCGGCCTGTTCGCACTCTCCTCGCTGGGCGCGGCACTGGCGCCCACGGCGATCGTGCTGATCACCTGCCGGGCAGTGCAGGGAATCGGCGCCGCGCTGCTGGCGCCCACGGCGCTGGCCCTCGTGCTGACGATCTATCCCGACAGGGAGCGGCGTGGCACCGCGCTCGGCGTGTGGGGCGCGGTCTCCGGGGCCGGCGGGGCGGCGGGCGTGCTGCTGGGCGGGCTGCTCACCAGCCTGTACGGCTGGCGCGCGGTGTTCGTCGTGATGGTGCCCCTCGCCCTGGCCGTCCTGGTGGCCACCTGGCTGCTGGTCGGCGCCGGCCGGCCGCGCGGCGGAAGCCTGGACGCACCGGGCGCCGTGACGGTGACGGCCGGGCTGGTCGCGCTCACCTACGGCCTGTCAGGGCCTTGGCCGCTGGCCGTGATCGGTCTGGTGCTGCTCGGCCTGTTCGTGGTGCTCCAGCGCCAAACCGCCGACCCGCTCCTGCCAGCGCGCATGAGCGTGGTGGCGGTGCCCAACCTGCTGATGGCTCTGCTGGGCGCGGTCTGGCTCGGCCTGTTCTACTTCCTGCCCCTCTACCAGCAACGCGCCCTTGGCTACTCGCCCTTGGAGGCCGGGCTGACCCAGCTTCCCCTCGCCCTCGTGATCACCCTCTCGTCGTGGGCCACCGGCAGAGTCTCCGGCCGCCTTGTGCTCCCCGTGGGCCTGCTGGTCCTTGCGGCCGGACTGGCCTGGCTGTCCCGAACTCCGGCCGACGGCACGTTCCTGGTGGACCTGCTCGGTCCGACGCTCCTCATCGGCACCGGGCTGGGGGTGGCGTTCGTCCGGCTCACCGCGATGTCCTCCACGGGCGTCCCGGCTGCCGACAACGGTCTGGCCGGCGGGCTGGTGAACGCCACCCGGCAGATCGGCGGAGCCATCGGCCTGTCCTTCCTGACCCTGCTCCCCTCCTCCGGCGCGGCCTTCCTGGCCTGCGCCGCCGTGACCTTGCTCATCTCGGCTCTCTCGACGCGAAAGGCATGACCATGACCTTGGACAAGCCGTACACCAGCGGCCACTTCACCCCCGTCACCGACGAGATCACCGGCCACGAGCTGAAAGTGCGCGGCACCCTCCCGCCCGAGCTGAACGGCCGCTACTTCCGCAACGGTCACAATCCCAAGCCGGGCATCACCCCCACCCACTGGTTCCGCGGCGAGGGCATGATCCACGGAGTCCGCCTCACCGGCGGCCGGGCCGAGTGGTACCGCAACCGCTGGGTTCGCACCCCCTTCCTGGACGGCGTGCCGTTCACCGGAACCGAGCTCGCGGTCAGCGCCGCCGCCACCAACATCATCTTCCACGGGGGCCGCTATCTGGCCCTGCAGGAGGCCAACCTGCCCTGGGAGGTCAGCGCCGACCTCGACACCATCGGCGTCCACGACTTCGGCGGCAAGCTCACCAGCGCGATGACCGCCCACCCCAAAGAGGACCCGGAGACCGGTGAGCTGCACTTCTTCAGCTACAGCCCCTTCCCGCCGTACCTGACCTACTACGTGGCCGACGCCTCCGGCGACATCGTCAGGTCGGAGATCGTCGACGGCTCCGGCCCCTCGCTCATGCACGACTTCGCCATCACCCGCGAGCACGTCGTCTTCATCAACTCGCCGGTGGTCTTCGACCACGCCGAGCACTCCGGCATTCCCTACCGCTGGCACGACGACGTCCCGCTGCGCATCGGTGTGATGCCGCGCGCCGGGGGCAGGACCACCTGGTTCGAAGTGGCCGACCAGGCAGCGCTGTTGCACGTCACCAACGCCTACACCGACACGCGGGGCCGGATCGTTCTCGAAGCACCGTGCTTCGACCGTTCGGCCTGGGAGAGCTCGTGGAAGTGGTGGGTCGGCGCTCCCGGCTACGGCACCAGCCCCGCCACCGGCTCGACCTTCCACCGCTGGATCATCGAACCGGCCAAGGGCACGGTCACCACAGAGTCTCTCAACGACCTGGTCACCGAGTTCCCGTCGATCAACGACGCCCACACCGGCTCGGACTACCGCTACAGCTACGCCATCGCCTTTCCCGGCGCGGGCCTGTCCGGCTACCACACCGTCAAGCTGGACTCACGGACCGGCGGGCAGAAGCTGCTTGCACACGGCGAGGGCCGGATGCCCGGCGAGGCCGTCTTCGCGCCCGCCGAGGGCGGGACCGCCGAGGACGACGGCTACCTGCTCACCATCGTCAGCGACGTCAAGGCCGACACCTCGGAGCTGCTCGTCCTGGACGCGAGCGACCTGAGCACCGTGGCCGCCGTCGAACTCCCCCGCAGGGTGCCCGCCGGCATCCACGGCCACTGGATCCCCGACGCCGAACTGCCGGCCTGACCCACCCCAGCCGCCCGGCCCGCCGCTGATCCCCGGCAGCGGCGGCTCGGGCTCCAACGCCACCGCAGCAGCCGCGTCAGCAGCAACTCCGCCAGGGCGCCGACAGGCGCACCGGAGCCGCAGCCGGTCTCGGCACTCCACAGCCTGTGGCGAACGGCAAAGACCGCGCGCCGCATGTCCTGCAAGAAACCCATCGCCACGAAGGAGAACTGCCATGTCCGCTTCCGCCAACGCCCTGCTCGCCGAGCCGTGGAAGGACCTGTGGAACAACGACCTGTCCCAGACCGACAAGATCATCGCCCCTGACTTCGTCGCGCACGCCGCCCCCATCACCGGCTCTGGCGACGACACCGTGCACGGCCGGGAGGGCCTGAACGGCTGGGTTGCCGGCATTCACACCATCCTGCGCGACCTCAGCTTCGAGATCACGGTCGGCCCGATCGCCACTGACGACTACCTGGTGGTCCGCTGGGCAGCCGAAGGCACCTACGCCGGAGGCTTCCCGGGCGCGTCCGACGACGCCGTGGGCAATCGCGTCCACTTCACCGGCACCGACACCCTGCTGATCAAGGACGGCATGCTCGCCGAGTACTGGGCCAACGCCGACAGCCTGCTGTTCGTGCAGCAACTCGGTTTCTGTGAACTGTCCTGAACAGCGCGCAGCCCGGACGAGGAGGCCGTGGCCGACGGTCTGCGCCAAGCCCCGCCGACGGAGGCCGGGCCTTGTGGAGGCGGCGGAACGGCGGAGGTTGGGGACCCCGGCAGACCGTCCACAGGTTCGGGCTCGGGTGGCACCTCGGCACAGGCTCCGCTCCAACCAGGTGCCGGCGGCACCCTGGGCGGCGAAGCGGGCGGACTGCTGAACGATGCGAGGCAACCTGTCGTCCTCCGCGCGGGGGCGGGCCGGGGGCTCGGCCGTTCTCTTCAGCGGCTCAACTCTTGCGGGCTTCTTTCTCGTCTGAACCACGAGTGCCGTGGGAGCTTTCGGTGAACTCCTTGTCGCCGGTTTCGGAGGTGGCCTGGCGATCGAGAACCTTCATGATTTCCACGGACAGTGCCTGCGCCAGTGCGGGCGCGAGCGCGTCCGCCAGTGCGGTGGCGAGGGCCTGCGCGAACAGCACCCTTTCCAGGTCGGACGTCCGGGAAGAGGCGGGTTGCGACAACGCGGCTGCGGCCGCTTCGACCAGAGCCGAGGCCATCGGATCCGTGCCGTACTTCGCCGATGTCTTATGCGGAATTCTGATCTCCCGCATCATCTCCTCGAAGGCTTCGTCAATGAAGGCCTGTACCGGATCCCGCTCCGGTTCTTCGCCGCGCTCGGCTGCCATGATGCTCTCCTCAAGTCCTTGGTTGCCGGTGCAGGGCCTGCGCCCCGGACTGGGGCGCAGGCCCTTCAAGCAGATGGATAAGCGTGCTCCTAGCGGCGCATCAGTGCGGCGAGCAGGAGCGGGTGCTGGATGATGCTCTCGCCGTGCTCTTCACGGTCGCCGCGGCGCTGCATCAGTGCGGCGAGCAGGAGCGGGTGCTGGATGATGCTCTCGCCGCGCTCGCTGCGGCGCTGCATCAGTGCGGCGAGCAGGAGCGGGTGCTGGATGATGCTCTCGCCGCGCTCGCCGCGGCGCTGCATCAGTGCGGCGAGCAGGAGCGGGTGCTGGATGATGCTCTCGCCGCGCTCGCTGCGGCGCTGCATCAGTGCGGCGAGCAGGAGCGGGTGCTGGATGATGCTCTCGCCGTGCTCTTCACGGTCACCGCGGCGCTGCATCAGTGCGGCGAGCAGGAGCGGGTTCTGGATGATGCTCTCGCCGTGCTCTTCACGGTCGCCGCGGCGCGCCAGTGCGGCGAGCAGGAGCGGGTGCTCGATGACGTTCTCGCCGCCCTCCTCGCCGCGCTCCCCGCGACCGGCCAACAACGCGGCCAGCAGGACATCCTGGGCCCCAACCTGTTCGTGGGTAGGGCTTTCCGTGGCCTGTTCGTGGGTGGGGCTTTCCGTGATCGGACTCATGATTTCCCTTTCGGATGGGTGATCTGGAGCGGGGATCCTGGCGCCTTCGCCACCCGCCCTGGCCATCCTCAGCTCGCGCCCCACCCGCCGCATCTCTTGGCGGTTCGGCGAGGTCCGAACGGGTCACGATGTCGTAGAGCCAGTGGTGATGCGGCCGGAGCGTGGTCCGTCGGCGCGGTGGTCCGCAAGCTCCTCGCCCGCGCCTACTACGTCCTACGCGAGGTCCACGACGACCCTCCCCCCGCCGACCGTCAGGGACGACGGCCCCGCGCTCCGGGCGAGTTCGCGTTTCCGCTTGAGACGACACAGCCGCGCTCGACGACCTGACTGAGCAACCCGGTTCCCCGAACTACGGTCATGGCGCCGGCCCCGGCCAGCCGCCGAATGGGTGCATGTGGCCGCCTCGGCTGGTCGGTCGCAGCCCCTGGTTCTCCGGAACCGCGACCAGCGCCTTGCGCGCTGCGTCGTACAGCAGTTGGTAGGCGCCGATCGCATCGAAAGAAAGGACGTGGCCGTCGGCCGGTTCCGCCTGAACCGCACGGTGTCGCAGTGGCTCGCGGCGGTGGCCCGCGAGCGGCCGTTGGCCGTGCTGCTGGACGACCTGCACTGGGCCAACGCCGAGACGCTTTCGCGACGAGCCGTGGTTCGGGGCGATCCCGACGCTGACGGCCGCCGCGACGGCTACGCGGAGTATGCGCGTGGGTACCCTCGTGACCTCGGTCAAGCCTCGTTCACCCATCTCGGTCTGACCTGCGCCGATCCACGCCACCTGTCCCGTGAGGGCCGGTTTCCAACGGAAATGCCCGGCGGATACGATCACCGCCGATCGTGACACTCCGTGTCTGCGGTCCAAGGAACTGTCCGGTCCCGGCGAGGAAGTACCACCATGCGCACTGCCCCGCGGGCCCCCAGTGCTCCTACCCACCTACCGCCCGCCACCACGGGATTTTTCGTACGAGGCCTGCTGGCTCTGGCGCTGCTGGCCGGCTTCTACCTGTTGGCCCTCGGTATCATCGGCGGTCTGCTCGCCGTCGACGTACTACTCGCGGTGAACTCGGCGCATCCCTTCGGCCTTGGCGGGCTCAAGGTCTACGCGTTGAGCGCGGTCCTCGCGTACCCGGTGCTGCGCGCGGTGTTCCTCACCCGTCGCGGATCCGACACGGAGCCACCGCCTGGGCTGTCGGTCAGCCCGGCCGAGCAACCGGCCCTGTGGGCGCGGGTACGGCAGTTGGCGAAGGCGTCCGGCACCCGTGGGCCGGACGAGGTGAGACTCATTGCGGAGGCCAACGCCCTGGTCTGCGAGGACGTCCGGCTGTTGGGTCTGCTGCCCGGGCGAAGGCGGATGGAGCTCGGGATCCCGCTGCTGATCGGCTTCAGCGAGGCGGAACTCGACGCGGTGATCGCCCACGAGTTGGGCCACTTCGGCAACCGGGACACCCGACTGGGTGGACTGACCTATGCGGGTCAGCGGGCAGTCGTGCACACCGTCGGTGCACTGCGCGGGCGTGCCGCCCGGAACAAGGCCGCACGGTCCGCCGAGCTCGCGGCGCTGGCGGCGGAGCGGCGTGCCAAGGGCAAGCGGGTACGGACCCCGGAGGCGTCCGGCGGCGTCGACCAGGTGTTGGCCCGGATCTTCACGGCGTACGCCACGCTGTACCTCACCGTCTCCGGCGCGGTGAGCCGTCGGCAGGAACTCGCCGCCGACCTCGCCGCGGTCGAGCTCGCCGGCCGTGACGCGACGGCATCCGCCCTGCGCCGACTCCCGGTGCTCGACTCGGTGCTGGACTACTACCTGGACCGTTACGCGATGATCGGCTGGGAGGACGGGCTGCTTCCGTTTCCCGGGCAGGTCTACGGCGGCCTGGCCCACCTGCTGGCCGAACCGGCGCGTCAAGAGGAACTTGCCCGGCTGGCGCTGGAGGTGCCCGAAGCCGAGCAGCACCCGTACGACTCCCACCCGCCGCTCGCTGCTCGGATCGCCGCCATCGAGGCCCTGCCGTCGGACGGACGCCCGCCGGCCCGCTCCGGACCTGCCCTGGGTCTGCTGGCCCTCCCCGAGGAGACCATCGCACGGGTCGAGGCCGTCATCCTCCCGCCGGAGTCCGCCGCCATGCGCCGACTGGACTGGCCGGAGCTGGCCCTGTGGGCCGGCCGAGCTCGGCACGCTCCGGGCGCGGACGCACTGCGCCGGGCCGTCGGCGTGGACCTGCCGGCCTTCGCCCTGCTGGCCGAGTTGACGGCCGGTCCGATCTGGGAGATCGCCGACCGGTTGCCGAAGAGCCCGCAGGCCGAGGCCGCCGTGGGCCGGGTCGCCCGCGAGTTCACCCGCCCGGTGCTGCGGACCGCGTTGTCCGACCTGGTCCTGATCGCGCTGGTTGACGCCGGGTTGGCCGGCTGGGACGTCTCCTGGGCCCAGCCGATGCGGCTGCGGCTGCCCGACGCCCTGGCCCAGGGGCTGCCCGCCGCGGTCGACGCCTTGGTCACGGACACCCCGGACGGACAGCCGCTGCGCACGTTGCTGGCAGATGCCGGCCTCAACCTCCCCCTGGCCCCCCGCTGATCATCAGCATCATCCCCTGCTAACAGAAACTGACCGCATCATGGACCTTCTCAGCACTCTCGGCGGTGGCACCGGTGTCATAGCCATCGCCGCGGTATCGGCCTACCGCAAGTCCCGTCGCGCCCAGCGTGCCGCCGCACCCGCCCCGGCCAGTGGCGTGCGCACGATCAACAACGCCGACTACGGCTTCGCCCCCGGCAACGAGATCGACACCACCCGGGCCACTGCGGACCCCGAGGGTGAGGCCGTGCGGGCGGCCGCGCTGGCCGGGGACTGGCAGACGGCCGCTGCCTACCTCGACGCGGCCGGCACCGACTGGGACTTGCGGTGGCGCCGACTCGGCTACCTCTCCGACGCCGCGTCCGAGGACGACGCCTTCGTCAAGGCATGGCAGGCCGCACGTCCGAACGATCCGAGCGCCGCCCTGGTGCACGCGGATGCCCTGGTGACACTGGCCGGAAAGCTGCGCGGCGCCAAGGGCGCCCAGCACACGACGCGCGAGCAGTTCGACGCCTTCCACCGGGTGCTCGCCGACTCGGAGGCCGCCTGCCGCTGGGCCGCCGAACTCGCGCCGGCCGACCCGGGCCCGTACATCGCCCAGATCTCGATCGCCATGGGCCTGGGCTGGTCGCACGAGCGCTTCCAGGCGCTGTGGGCCGAGATCGTCGCGCGCGCGCCGCACCACTTCGCCGCGCACCGCTCCGCCCTGCAGTACTGGTGTGCCAAGTGGCGTGGCTCGCACGAGCTGATGCACGAGTTCGCCCGGCAGGCCGCCGCGTCGGCGCCGCCCGGGGACCTGCTGGTTGCGCTGCCACTGTTCGCCATATTCGAGCAGGAGAACCGTGACGGCAGTGATGAGATCTACCGGCTGCCCGCCACGGCCGCCGCGGTGGATGCCGCCTACCGCGCGGTGGTCAACGCGCCAGTGGGGCACCACCGGTTGCCGGAGGTCCGGCACATCCTCGCGTACTCCCTGGAGGGCGTCGGCCGGTTCGCCGAGGCCGTGCAGCAGTTCCAGCTGATCGGCCCGTACTGCGGAGCCGTCCCGTGGAGCTACTACGGCGACCGACTCAAGCCGTTCGGCAGCTGCCGCGCCCGGTCCGCGGTGGGCTGGGAGGACGCTGGCCGGCCGCCGGTACCGCAGGTCTGAGACGGGTCGGCTGAGCCCGCCGGAGGCGACCACCGCTGTACGGGCGGAAGTCCCTCCGGCGGCGAGCCCCGGACCGGGCGTTCGCGGCTACGGATGGTCGGGCTGGCGCGGCACGCGCCGTGCCCTGGCGAACTTCCGTCCTCGGCTACGGGGGGCTGGTCATCAGTCCGCGGAAGTGGGCATCGGGCCCTCCCCGGGGCTGAGTGGGGGTCTTCTCGCCGGAGCAGGCCGCGTTGCCGTAAACCCCGTCGCCGTACCGGTCGGTGACGTGGATCCGCCCGATGCCGACGTCCGGGCTGAACGCCGCGGGTTCCAGAAGGTTCGCGATCGTCACCGGCCCGGTCGCCCCGGTCGGCGAGGCGGAGCCGGAGGCCGAGGACGCGGGCGTCGGGCCGGACACGCCGGGCGTCGCGAGAGCGGACGCGCCCTGGGATGCCCCGCCGACCGCGGCACCCGACCCCGTTGCCGGGTGCGCGGTAGCGCCGGGGGGGCGGTGGCAGGACGAATCGGCCGGTCGCCAGCCCGAGCGCGGCGGCTGCCACCAGGGCGGCGACGGCGGACCGGGGCCGGACGACGGCGTGGCCGCCGCCCGCCGCGGGACCGCCGTTCACACCGGCGGGTTCGACGGGAGGGCCGACGTGTACGCGCTGGCCGTCGTGGCGTACGAGCTGCTGACCGGGCAGAAGCCGTTCGGCCCGGGCGGACGCGCCGCAGCCCTGATGACCGACCAGCCGACCGCCTCGACGCTGCCGGCGCTCCCAGCCGGAACGGAGCTCCCACCGAACGTCGCCCTGCTGCTACGGGCCGCGATGTCCGTCGACCCGGCGGACCGACCGCCGACCGCCGACCGCCCAAGCCTTCGCAGACGCGCTGCTGGTTCCGGTCCCGCAGTCCCAGCCCCTGGAAGGCCCGAGGTGGCTGACCCCGCGCGCGGTCTGTCTGGCGTCGGGCACGGTGTTCACGGCGACGACCCTGCTGAGCTGGCTGCAGCGTTGAATCCAAGAGGGGGCCGGTCCGCACCGGCGGTCGTGTCCTAATCCCTGACTCGTTCCTGAACTGAGGCCCCGACGAGCAGGCCCTGAATGCGCTCCCGAACCAGAAGATCACCGCCTTCGAGCTTCATTCGGGACAAAGAGGTCGTCAAGTCAGAGGGCGCTGGCCGCTGACGGCTACCGTAGGGTCGGTGGTATGCGACTGAGCACGGTGATCCTCCCCATCCACCGGTGGAGCGAGGGGCAGAAGATCTGGCGGCGGGCCGAGGACCTCGGGTTCCACGCCGCGTACACCTATGACCACCTCTCCTGGCGGAGCTTCCGGGACGAGCCGTGGTTCGGTTCGGTCCCGACGCTGACGGCTGCCGCGACGGCGACCGAGCGGATCCGGCTCGGCACGCTCGTAACTTCGCCGAACTTCCGCCACCCGGTGACGCTGGCGAAGGAGCTGGTCACGCTGGACGACGTGTCCGGTGGACGACTGACGCTCGGCATCGGCGCCGGCGGCACCGGCTTCGACGCCACCGCGATGGGCCAGGAGGCCTGGTCGCCGAAGGAGCGGGCGGACCGGTTCGGCGAGTTCCTGCCGCTGCTGGACGAGCTGCTGCGCAACGATGCCACCACCCGTGAGGGCACCTACTACTCGGCGGTCGAGGCCCGGAACGTCCCCGGCTGCGTGCAGACCCCGCGGGTGCCGTTCTACGTCGCCGCGACCGGCCCGCGCGGGTTGAGGCTGGCCGCCGAGTACGGCCAGGGCTGGGTGACGTACGGCGACCCGCGCGGCCCGGCGGACGTGCCGGTGGAGCAGGCGCCCGAGGTGATCGCCAAGCAGATCGAGAAGCTGACGGTGGCCTGCGAGGTGAAGGGCCGGGACGTCGCGACGCTGGAGAAGATGCTGCTCCAGGGCTCGACCGCGGAGCAGCCGCTGCAGTCACTGGACGCCTTCGTCGACTGGGCGGGCAGGTACCAGGAGCTGGGCATCACCGAGCTGGTGATCCACTGGCCCGTCCCGGAGTCGATCTTCGAGAACGACCTCGCCGTCTTCGAGAAGATCGCCACCGAGGGCCTGGCGCAACTGGGTTGAGCCGTACTCCGCCGCGGCGGCTCCGGGTGGACGGCGACCACGACCCACCTGGAGCCGCCGGCGGAGACCTCAGCCCTGCGGGATCCGCAGCACGGCGCGGAAGCGGACCTTGCCGGACTCCACCCGGGCGAAGGCGTCGTGGACCCTGTCCAGCGGGAGGTCTCGGTGATCGGGCGGACCTTGCCGGCGGCCACCGGGTTGAGCGCCTCGACCAGGTCGGAGCGGTTGTTGTGGGTGCTGCCCTTGATCGAGCACTGCTTGAACAGCGGGGTGGTGAGGTCCTGGATCACCAGCGGGCCGTCGGTGACGCCCATGGTGACCAGCCGCCCCTCGGGGCGCAGGTCCGACACGACGTCGGAGACCTGGGCGGCGGAGGTGGAGGTGGCGAGCACGATGTCGGCGCCCCCGGCGTCGGCCGGCCGCGCGCCCGGGGTGGAGCCGACCACGATCGCGTCGTCCGCGCCGAGCTGCTTGGCGAAGGCCGCCTTGTCCGGGCCTGACGGGCGGTGGTCCGGGGAGGGTGTGGGAGTGAGGCGCTAGTCTTTCCGCCGCACCTGCATCTGATCATGCGTTAAACGGGGGGTCTTTCGTCATGTCTGCTTCCAGGAGGCTGCTCGCCGCCGCTCTGGTCACCACCGCCGCGTTCGGCCTGGCGGCCTGCGGCCCGGACGACTCGTCGGACCAGGGCGCGGGCGGCACCGCCGCCACCGCCACCGCCGCGCCCGCCACCGCCGCGCCCGCCACCGGCGGCGCCGGCTCGCCGACCGCCGCCCCGGCCACCGGCACGGCCAAGCCGGCCCCGACCGGCAAGCCCACCGACGGCGGCCCGGAGGGCTTCTGCACCCACGAACCGCTGCCCGCCGGGCAGAAGTGGATCTACCCGGTGAAGGGCACCAGCGCGACGGCCCTGGTCTACAAGGACACCAAGGACGCCTGCGGCGTCGACGACGTCAACTTCGAGGCGGTGGGCGCCGAGAAGACCGCGCAGTTCGCCCCGACCGTCAAGGCCCACCTCCGGTCGGTCGTGGCCGCGCCGAAGGACGTCAACGCGGCCGACCTGGCGAAGCACATCAACGAGTGCATCGCCACGCCGGGCAACCAGAAGGGCTCGTACCCCTGCTCGACCGGCGCCTACAAGGTGTCGATCGATGCCTCCGGCAAGGTGGTCGAGATGTGGGAGCGTCCCAGCTCCTGACGTGGCGCCGGGTACGGCGCCGGGCCGCTCACAGCACGTCGAGCTGCTCGGCGCCGTCGGCGCAGCCCAGCTGCTTCTCGGCAGCCCGCTTGGCGAAGCCGCTCGCCAGCTCGCCCATCCGCTCGCGGCCGGGCCCATCCTCGAAGAGCGCTCCGTTCTTGTCGGTGAGCTTGACGACGGCCCGGTAGCCCGAGCCCCTGCCGTCCAGCGAGCATCCGAAGCTGACCGCCCCGACGCTGTCGCCGCCGGAGCGGACGTATCCGGACGAGACTTCCGCGATCAGCAGCCGCCCGCCCTTCCCGTTGACCGAGCACCGCACGGACGGCGTGGTGGTCCCGTTCGCCGTCCGGTAGTCCGTCTCCGCGTAGACCCGGGGAGCGCCGCCCAGCAGCTCGGCGACCTCCGGGTCGTCGAGCAGGCCCAGGCACTCGCCGTGCGACAGGGTGACGGCCGGCGGACGGTACGCGGTGTGGTCGAGGTACACGTGCCAGCCGAGCAGGCCGCCGCCGAGGACCAGGGCGGCTCCGCCCGCGATCACAGCTCTGGGGTGCCTCACTGGCAGAGCTCCTTCGCCATCGTGACCAGCGCGGCCCTGGCGAGCCGTTCGAGGGCGGCTTGGCCGTCGCCGCCGTCGGCGCGGGCCGCCTCCCCGGCGTCGACCTCCAGCTCGACGTAGCCGCTCCGCCCGGTCATGCAGGTCCGGGCTGCCGCGGAGCCGCCCGGCCAGGCCACGGACAGGCCGGGAACGTCGAGGGGGTGCGCGTCCGGACGCTTGGCGTTCGCGGAGGTGAGGGCGAGTTGCCCGTCGCGCAGGTCCGCCGTGATCGTGAGCACCTTGCGCCCGTCCACCCGGATGCTGCAGGTTCGTCGGCCGTCCCTGGCGAAGTCGGCCTGGGTCCGTTCCTCGGCGTCCTGCGCGCCGGGCGGCAGCAGCTGCCCGAGCGGGGTGTCGGCCCCGGTGGGCAGGCGGCAGAGGTGGGCGGACCGGCCGGGAGCCTCGGCCGGGCGGTGGCCCTGCCAGTCCCGGTACCCGACGAAGCCGGCCGCCGACACCGCGACGATCAGCACGCCCGGCAGCAGCCACGGGCCGTGGAGGCGCCCCGCCCACCGGTTCGCCAGGAGCCGGGCCCACCGGGCCGCGAGCCCTCTCACGCGCCGCCCTTCGCGTTGGCGGAGTGGTTGTTCGTGACGCCCGTGGTGTATCCGGTGAGCACGTTGGTCCCGGCGCTCTCGGAGATCAGAGTGATGTCGGCGGTGCTGAGGCCGGCAGAGCGGCCGGCGTCTTCGACAGCGTTCTTGGCACCCCGTACCACCTGCTCCTGGGCGGCGGCGGAGTAGTCACGTGCCTCCTGGCGGCCGTCCTCGGTGGTGTCGCGCTCGTTGGCCTTGATCACGCTGTCGGCGATCTCATCGGCCAACATGCCGGCGGCCTCACCGGCGAACGGGATCTTCTCGGTCACCAGGCCGATGGTGCTGTTGAAGACGTCCTTGGCATAGCCGACGTTCTTCTCCAGCGCCTCGTTGAACTCCTTGTCGGAGGCGGCGTGCTTGTAATGCACCTCGTCGACCCGGGCCTCGTTGAGGTAGCCGCTGACGATCCCGCCCGCGTGGGTGATGTTGCCGATGTCCGCGTTCAGCCGGGCGAAGTCGGTCTGGCCGTTCTCGATGTGACCGCGGACGACGGCGGTGGTGTACGCCTGGTTGGCGTTGGCCACCGCACCGTAGGCCTCCGGGTCGCGGCCGATCGCGTCCATCAGCCCCGCCACGTGTGAGGCGTTGAGACGGGCCGGAGCACCGTTGACCGGCAGCTTGTCGGTGAACGCGAGGGCGTTCTGCACGTCCCCGATGTACTCCGCGCTCATGCGCCCGAGGCTTCCCCGCAGCGGGGAGAACCTGCCGTCCCCCTTGACGTCGTCCAGTACCCCTTCGCCGCCGTGGGTGCCGAAGGTGTCCACGACCTTCCGCATCAGGTCGGCCTGCTCGGCGGTGTGCCTGGCGGGCGGCCCGGCGGCCGGCTCGTCGTACGGGTGGCCGGTGGTGGCGGCCTCCAGGGCGTGGCCGAGGGCGGCCGGGCCGGCCTGCTTGCTCGCGTCCCAGACCTTCGAGTCCCGGGAGCTGGTGTCCGGTATCCAGTCCTTCTCGTGCACGTAGTAGTTGAAGTAACTGGTCGGCTTGGCCTCGCCGCTGGGGTTGACCGTGCCGTCCTCGTGGTACGCGGTCGGCTGCTCGGTGAAGAACGTGGTGGACGCCTCCGGGCTGTGCGCGAGCGCCTCCAGGATCGCGGTGGTGGGCCGGAAACCGGAGCCCGCCTCGTCGCCCCCGATCAGGTTGAAGCCGTGCACCTTGGAGCCGGGCGGCGGGGCCGGCCAGTACTTGTCCTGGGTGTCGAGCTGGGTGACGTGCTCGGCGATCGGGTTGATGAACTTGGCGTCGTAGTCGCCGTTCATCAGGATGCCGGAGAGTACCTGGTAGCCGTACGGCTGGTAGTCCAGGCCGGAGGCCCGGTACGGCTTGTCCCACTGCTTCTCCGCGCCCGCCTTGCGCAGCGCGGCCGCCCATTCGTCCGACAGGTGCGGCTCGTTGCTGCTGCGGGTCGCGGTGGCCAGGTTGAGCCCGAGGTTCCTCTGCAGGTCCTGGTAGGCCTGCCAGCGCGGGCCCTTGGGGTCGACGGGGTGCGCCGGGTCGCCGACCATGCTGTTCCAGGACTTGATCAGGCCGTCCGGGCCGAGGTCCTGGTAGAACTTGGTCGCGAACTTCGCTTCCCCGGAGTTGGCCGCCAACAGCGAGTTCAGCTCGGTGAGTTCGGGGTCGGTGATGCTCCCGCCCTTGGCCGCGAGCTGGGCAGCGCGCTTGCCGTCCGCCTCGGGGCCGCCGCCGATGGCGTTGCCGTTGAAGGACTTCTGCTGGTCGGTACCGGTGTCGGAGCGCAGTGCGAAGGCGATCCGCTCGTCGGTGGCGGTGGCCTCGGCGACGGCCGCGTCGATCGCCTTGCGGGCGGCCAGGGCCTTGTCGCCGTACTCCTTCTGGTAGTCCCGGTAGCCCTCGGGGTCGTGCCGAGTGGCGTTGTCGGCCGGGGGCCAGCTCACCGTGCCGTCGCCGGTGACGGTCAGTCCGTCCGTCCGCGCGTCCGCAACCGCCTTCTCCAGCTTGGTCTTCGCCGCCTGGAACTCGCCCGCGGCGTCCTTGAAGATCGAGGCGAGCGCGTTCGCCTCCGTCGCGGCGGCGCTCAGCTGCTCGTTGGTTCGCTGCAGCCCGGGTCTCGCCAGGTCGGCCGAAGGGCCGCTCCAGCAGGCGGAGTTCACCTTGGCGATGACGGTGCTGTCCCAGTCCTGGTCCATCGACCTGAGCTTGAGGGCGACCTGCTCCCAGGCGGTGGCGGCGCTCTCCAGGGAGTCGAACTCGGCGTTGCTGAGCTCGTGGAAGTCGACCATGTCCGTCCGTCCCCTCAGGCGCCCATGTCGGACTTCACGGCCGACTCGTTGCGCTGGTAGTTGGCGGCGCTGCCATGCAGGGCCTGGGTGGTCTGCCCGATGGTGCTGCCGAGGGCGGCGACGCACTGGTCCCAGGCGGTGGCGGCGCCCTGGGCGGCCTTGCCGGTGCTCCAGTTGGCGAGCGAGGTGGAGACCTTGGCGGTGGCCTCTTCGGCGGCCCGGCCGTCGGTGTTGAGGCGGGCGTGGATCTGGTCGGAGTTGTTCCCGGCGGTGGTCAGCGCGTTCGTGTCGGCGCTGAAGCCGGCGCCCCCGCCCGGCCCCTGGGCCGAGTTCAGCTGGGTGCGGGCCGCTTCCTGGGCCCGGGCCCGGGCGGTCAGGTTGCCGTCCGCGTCGTAGGCCCATGGGTTCAT
Source organism: Kitasatospora sp. NPDC001159 (assembly GCF_053598235.1). Lineage (NCBI taxonomy): Bacteria > Bacillati > Actinomycetota > Actinomycetes > Kitasatosporales > Streptomycetaceae > Kitasatospora > Kitasatospora sp. NPDC001159. The sequence goes on along the minus strand of NZ_JBSFJV010000009.1, from coordinate 148 downwards.
CATCCGGTCGAACGCGGTCGCCCGATCAGACACGTCGATCGTCCCCCTCCGTGCGGAGGCACACCGCGTGGGCGGAGCGACCGGCTGCGCTCCGGGGCCGGCCGGGTACGGTGCGCGGTGGGCCGCACCGGGTGGCCGGGGGTGCGCC